>JBQCEA010000530.1:0-6872 GCA_051960695.1 Mucilaginibacter sp.
AGGTACCTTGCTTACACGTATAGTACTTGTTTGACCTGGGAGTAACGGATCAGCTATCACTATGTGTAATAATCCTACTAAAGGAAAACCATCTTTAAGTAGGCCATATACCTGAGTTTCACCTAAAGAATTTGAACCCTTATTTGGATGTCTGAAATTAGGCCTTACGATTTTCACTTCATACACTGCTGTACGGTCATAAAACAAATGATTGCCACTGTATGGAATAAACATAATGTCGTAATCCCCGGGACGTCCTTCCCTTGTCAAGCCAATTTCCTTCCGCAGGACATTAGTAGCTAGGTAAAAGCCTTCATATTGCTCCACACCGTCAATACGGACCGGATCAAATAATAGATTATAAAAGTGACTGAGATCATGAGAATATTTATCCTTATTCTTGAAAGCAGTTATTTTCTCTATAATTTTTCGCTCATCCGAGTTTTGTGGAACAAATCCAGCAAAAGTTCCCATATTAATTATTGTTGAAAGTGAATAGTTGTGTTTTTTCTTTTTGGAATTTATTTACTCAGATAAAGTTTGTCTATATGCTGAATATACTACTAAGTTAAATGAGAATTGAAAAAACTATTTATTTATCTTCCGTTAAAACAAAAATTAGGATGTTTTAATCACATATAATCAAAACACAAATATCAGCTTACATTTTTTTATTTTAGGAAAAATCGATTTGATAATCAGTTGAAATAAAAATGGGAATAGTGTTTAACCATTCCCATTCAGTGCGGAAGAAGGGACTCGAACCCCCACGCCTCGCGGCGCCAGATCCTAAGTCTGGTGCGGCTACCAATTACGCCACTTCCGCATTAGGATTTTAGAGCGGCAAAGATAACTTTTTTAATCTATTTTGCAGATTAATTTTTTATAGATAGGCTTTCACTGTTCATTAATTACTGATTACCAGCCATTAATTTTTCAAAGTATCGGGGAACTTGTAGTAACCTGCTGCCATACCAAGAGAACATTTCACCGTCGACAAGTTTTACCTGGGCGTGCGGAACAAGGGACTCGAACTCCTTAATATGCTTGTCTTTAAAAGGATAAGGTTCTGAAGAAAGCAGAATGATGCCTGGTTTTGCAGCTATCAGTTCTTCAGCCGAAACCTCGGGATATCTTTCTGTACCAAACGCATTAGTGAGCCCGCATTTATAAAGCATATCATCTATAAAAGTTCCTTTGCCTGCAACCATGTAAGGCTTCCTCCATATCAGATAGGCGACGGTTCCGTTAAATTGCTGAATGGTTAAATTGTTGAATTGTTGTAGTATTTCGTTTGATAATGCGCCGGCTTCCGCATCTTTATTGGTGATCTCTCCTACTCCTTTGATCATATCTAATGCGCCGGGCAAATCATTTATATCGCTCATCCAAACAGGAAAATCCAGCATGAGTTCTTCGATCTGTGCGCGTTCGTTCTCTTCTTTATTGCCAATGATCAGATCTGGGTTTAATTCTTTTATTAGGTTGATATTTAATTGTTTAGTCCCGCCAACCTTTGCTTTATGTTTAACCCTGTCTTTGGGATGAATGCAAAATTTTGTGATACCTGCGATCTGCTCATCTAACCCAAGGTCAAATAAAAGTTCAGTTTGGGATGGTACTAATGAAATAATCCTTTCAGGTGTGTATGGTAATTCAACCGCACGGTTCATTTGATCGTAGTATAAAGACATCAGATATATCAGTAGGCGTTTTTATCTCCTCTTACTGTGATCCAAAAGGTAAGGAAAATAATTTTCAGGTCGAGCATAAAAGACCAGTTTTTTAAATACCACACATCGGCATTAACCCGGTTTAATATAGCATCATTATCTGCGATCTCTCCGCGAAAACCACAGACCTGTGCCCATCCGGTAATGCCGGGTTTAAGAGATTGCCTTATTTTATAGTTATCAGTAAGCTGCTGATATTTCTCTGTATGACTTATCATGTGTGGCCGGGGACCAACAATAGACATGTTTCCAGCTAATACATTAAAAAACTGAGGTAATTCATCCAGACTGGTTCTGCGCAGAACGGCACCAACCTTAGTTATTCGATGATCATTACGAGTCGCCTGTCTTTTATCTGCCTCTGTATTTACATACATGCTTCTGAACTTGTAGCATTTAAAATTAAAGTCGTTTTGACCCGTGCGCAATTGGATAAAAAATACCGGCCCGTTAGATTCCAACCTGATCAAAATTGCGATCAATGGGCATAACCAACTGAAAACGAAAAGTATGATCAACAATGAAAAGATAATATCAAATGTTCTTTTGAAGATTTGGGCAGGCATAAATCAGATAGCTGTTTTTCTATTTGAATTACGACCCCAAATTGCAAAGGGTTGGGTGATATAATTAAAATTGTTGGATAATTAAGTTGCTTATAATCCGCGACAACCAATTAAACAATACGGCAATTAACCATTATAGATCTGGTACACACCTTCCACCTTTCTTTCGTTTGCCGAACCTACCAGGATAGTTGCTATTTTCTTTTCCATCATCAATTGCTCAGCAGTATTTATATACTCTTCAGGTTCTACAATTATAGGGTTTGCGGTCATCATCTCTGTTATATGAAGCTGTGAAGTGTCAGGCTTTCGCACCAAAGCACGGCGCAAGTCGCCGTCTGTGATAATACCGTCCAGATGATCTGCATTGCCTACAATTACCAGACCCAGTTTTCCTTCCGACATGCGCAACAGTAATTCAGTAAACGAAGCGTTTTTATCAATAAAAGGCAAATTTTCACGGCGCATCAAGTCCTTAACTTTAACAACAAGTTTCCGGCCCAAACTGCCTCCGGGATGAAACCGCGCAAAATCTTCATGCTGAAACTGGCGTGCTTCCATTAAGGCTACTGCCAATGCATCGCCCATTACAAGTGTTGTAGTGGTTGAGGATGTTGGTGCAAGCTCTAAGGGGCATGCTTCACGGGTAATGCACACATTTAAGTGATGGTCGCTGTTTTTGGCAATAGTTGAATTGGGGTTGCCCGTAATGCTGATGATCTTATTCTTATTCCATTTCAGGAAAGGAATAATGCGTAATACCTCATCTGTTTCACCGGAATAGGATATCAGGATCACAAGATCGTTTGGCTCAACCATTCCCAGATCACCGTGAAAAGCTTCACCAGGATGAAGGAAAAAGCTCGGCGTGCCTGTACTTGCCAAAGTTGCCGCTATCTTTTTGCCGATCAGTCCGGATTTACCAACGCCAGCAACAATGAGCTTACCTTTGGAGTTTAATATAACTTCAACTACTTTGGAAAAATCGTCATTTATTGATGCCGCGACATGTTTTAGCGATTCAATTTCTATGTCAAATACTCTTTTGGCAATTTCTTTCATGACTTCTTTCTCGGAGAGAGGCGGTAATTTGGTTTATTCTTTAATTCTAAAAATTCTGTTCAGACAATAAGCGGCTTTATTACTTCTTCCAATTCATGAAGACGCACCATGTTAGGGCCATCGCTCAATGCATTATCCGGGTCTGGGTGTGTTTCCATAAAATAACCATCGGCGCCAAAAGCTTTGGCAGCTAACGCCATCATAGGCACAAATGTACGGTCGCCGCCGGTTTTACCACCTGCCCCACCTGGCCGTTGTACCGAATGGGTACAGTCCATACATACCGGGTGACCAAATTTCTTCAGGTCATAAATGTTTCGGAAATCAACTACCAGGTTATTATAACCATACATATTGCCGCGTTCGGTTAAGATCACCTGTTCATTGCCGGCCTCGACAACTTTTTGTGCCGGATAAAACATGTCCTGTCCGGAAAGGAATTGCGCTTTTTTCACATTAACGATTTTTCCTGTTTTTGCAGCAGCAACTAATAGGTCTGTCTGCCGGCATAAAAACGCGGGTATCTGTAATATATCTACAACTTCAGCAGCAACAGCCGCGTGCTCAGGCTCGTGAATATCAGTAGTAACAGGTAACCTAAAACGCTCTTTTATTTTTTGAAGCATTTCCATACCTTTTTCTATGCCCGGTCCGCGATATGAATGAATTGATGTGCGGTTCGCTTTATCAAATGAAGATTTGAATACTACGGTGATCGGGTATTTCTGGCCTAATTCGGCAACTCTTTCGGCAACTGTATAAAGCAGGTCCTGGTTTTCCATTACGCAGGGACCTAATATGAAGAACGGCCTCTGCCGTATTTGTTCGAACAATGTCATGCACAAAGATGCGATATTTTTAGCCTCGCCCAACCCCTCTCCAACAGAGAGGGGCTATTTTTATATTCATACAAATAAAGCCTTCTATTTTAGATAGGATTAGATGACGCTTCGTAACTTTGTAATATGATCAACTACTTTGAATTTTACAGTATCCCTGAGTCTTTCAACCCAGATACAGCTTTCCTGAAAAAGAAATTCTATGAGTTAAGCAAAGAATATCATCCTGATTTTTATGCGAATGAGAGTGAAGAAAAGCAGCAGGAGATACTGGAACTGTCGACCATAAATAATAAGGCTTATCAAACGCTGACTAATCCGGCAAAAAGGGTGGAATATATTCTGCGGCAACATGAATTATTAGTTGATGGCGCAAAACCACAGCTTCCGTCGAACTTTTTGATGGAGATGATGGACATTAATGAGCGGTTAATGGAAGTTGATGATGCTGAACAATTAGCGGGAATAAATAATGAGGTGATGGAAGTAGATGATGACATTAATACGCAATTAGATAAACTTACATCTGATTATCATACACTTGATGATACAGCGAAGGAAAACCGGCTAAATGAAATTCTGGATCTTTATTACAGACAAAAATATTTGTTGCGGATTAAGGAGAGTTTGAATACATTTGCAGCCCGGTTCTGAAAGAACAATTGCCCAGATGGCGGAATCGGTAGACGCGTTGGTCTCAAACACCAATGGCTGCAAGGCCGTGCCGGTTCGACCCCGGCTCTGGGTACGTTATTAAAGCCTGTAGATGTTTGATTTACAGGCTTTTCTTTTTTTTTGAACACACGAATGAATAGAATTGGTTTGAGGCATTCCCTTGGACGCATCTAACGGGCTGTTTATACGAGTAAGCTATAAGCAACTGGTGAGTTGCCGCTAAAAGCTAAAAATAAGGCCTACCACAACATCAAGATATTTGATTAAAATAAAACACTACATTTTTAATTTCGTATAAACTGTGGGCAAACAAATAACACTGTAAATACGTTTTTAATTTTTTCTGCTCCTTGCGACCCTATATGAATGTAAAACTACCGGAAGGATATAAGCGGCAGCCATCTATATTCGACCGCCTTTCTATACAACAGCGGCTCCCTTTATTTATATTACTTTTGCTGCTTACGGTAGTTACCGCCTTTAGCTCGATCTCCTATTATGAGGTTAAAAAGACATCGCTGGCCATGGGTACAGAACGGGTGACCACGCTGGCCGATAAACTCACCTCCATATTTCAGCAATCCATAAATCATTTTGCCGGTGCTGCAAAAATCATAGCAAGTGAAAAAAATGTCATTGCTTATCTTGATTCCAGGAACAAACAAGATAGTGTTCAGGCACTTAGTTTCTTAGAGCACTTTGGAAAGAAAGATACAGCAAATAAGCTTATCCAGTTACTTAATGTTGAAAAACAGCCTGTTTTAAGCTGGTCAGTCGGTCACATTGCGCTTAAGCCGGCAATAGATATTTCGAACGCGGCACCACCTGGTGCTAAAGGGTATGTAGCTGTTGGCAAGATCGTTCAAGTAAAAGGCTTGATGTATTTTCCTGCAGTTGCAAGTATTAAAAGCAATAATAAAGTGATCGGTTATGTGGTTAACTGGAAAATATTGAGAGCTACCCAGGAAAGTGTTGATCAATTGGGCCAGTTACTGGGCGGGAACGGCAAGGTTTATTTTGGCAACGATGATAACAGCTTTTGGACCAACTTGTTAAACCCTGTAGCAAAACCGCCGCTCGATTTTAAACGGTTACAGCATACTTCACAATATTCGCGGGATGATGGAAATCCATTGATTGGAGCCATGCGGCCATTGAAAAATTCCAGGTGGATGGTACTTGTCGAGCTTTCCAGTGCATCTTTGCTGGAAGGCACCCATACATTTTTGATCTGGGTCATTATTATCGGGAGCGTTTTGGTATTGCTGGGCGGATTTGGCGGATGGTTATTGAGCAGAAGTATTACGAAGCCTCTCAGGCAGCTAAGTCAGGCGGCTTCATCAATTGCGGATGGGAATTATTCATTAACAGTGGATTATGGCAAACAGGATGAACTTGGAAAATTGGCTGCATCTTTTAATATAATGGCGGGTAAAATTCAGTCGTCTCAGCAAAACCTGGAACAAAAGGTCGAAGATAAAACCAAGGCGCTTGAGGCTGCCCAAACAGATATTAAATACCAGGAAGAAAATGTGAAGCGGAAAGATGAGTTTATCAGCATCGCCAGCCATGAACTTAAAACCCCGTTAACGACCATCAAAGCTTTTTTCCAGATCGCCGAACAGGAGATCACACCGGAATCAAAATCTTTCAATTTGATCCCCAGGGCATCAAGGCAAGTTAAGCGGATGGAACATCTCATCTCCGACCTGCTCGACGTTTCCAAGATCAATTTGAAAAAAATACAGTATAAGCATGTTGTTTTTGACATTGGCCAGGTAATACAGGAAGCCGTAAATAATATTCAGGAAGTTTCTCCCCGGCACCAGCTAATTATCATGAACCCCCTTTCCGTTAAAACCTGTGGCGATGCCAACCGCATAGAACAAGCGATCAGCAATTTACTGGACAATGCTGTTAAATTTTCTCCTGAAGGTGGCAAGGTAGTTGTTTCCTGCGAACAAAAAGGTAATATGCTAACCTTTACGATTACGGAT
>JBQCEA010000531.1:0-3066 GCA_051960695.1 Mucilaginibacter sp.
GATACCCTTTGCATTGCTGCTTCATAAAATCGCCAATACGTTTATAGGTCGCTTCCAGTTTAGAGTGTACGCCCAAACGTTCTCCATATTCGGGATTGAACATAATAATACCCTTTTGTTCAGGCACTGGTGTATCAGCAAAGTCACAAACGCTAAAATCTATCAAATGTTCTACACCAGCGGTCTTCGCGTTCTTTTGGGCAATGTCGACTGCATCAACTGAAATGTCGGTCGCAATGATCTTAAAATCGAGCTGTTTTTTTGCCTTGTCTTTCAGTTTGCGCCTTTCAGTAAAAAACACATCTTCCTGGTAGCCCATAATATGCATAAAGCCATAGTTCATCCTGAAAAAGCCCGGACTTTTTTCTGTAGCCAACAATGCAGCTTCAATGGCAAGTGTGCCCGATCCGCACATGGGGTTAATAAAAGTGCTGTTCTTGTCCCAACCGGTAGCCATTATGGTTGCGGCGGCTAATGCTTCCAGCATAGGCGCTTTACCCGGTATTTTGCGGTAGCTGTGCTTAGCCAGGGTTTCGCCGGAAGTATCCAAAAATATTTCGGCTTTATCGTCCTGCCAATACAGGTGGATAACCGTTTTATTCTGGTCTGCGCCTGAATTCGGCCTGATGCCTTTTTTGCCTTTTATCCTGTCAACTATCGCATCTTTAACCTTCACATTGGCAAAAAGCGGCGTAGTGATGTGCGGATTGTTGACGTTCGAGGTAACGGAGAAATAACCGGTAAAGTCGATCAGTTTTTCCCATTCTATCTCAACCAGGTTATCGTAAAGCTGCTGCGGGTCAGCTGCTGTAAAGCTTTTAAGCAGGTAAATAACCTGACTTGCGCAGCGTAAATTCAGGTTTAATGCAATGCAGTCATTTACAGTGCCTTTAAGCTCAACGCCGGTTTGAAAAACCCTGACCGGATTAAAACCCAGGTCTTCAATTTCTTTTTGCAGGTAAGGCGAAAGTCGCTTATTGCACGTTACGATGATCTTACTTTCGGTGTGGAAAACTTCCATAAATTGTTGGCGAATTTATGAATTTAATAACCGCTATTTAGCACGCAAACATTAACTTTACATTTTAAATTTTTTAGAAGATATGGACATCAAGGGCAAAATACATGAGGTTGGGCCAACCACCCAGGTAACCGATTCATTGAAAAAGAGAGAAGTTATAGTAGAATATATCGAGAACCCGCAATATCCCGAATATTTGAAATTTGAGGCTATAAATGACCGTTGCAACTTATTGGATAATGTACGTGTTGGCGATGATGTAGAAGTTTTCTTTAACCTTCGCGGCCGCCCGTGGACGGATAAAAGCGGTAAAAAGAGCTATTTCAATTCTATGCAATTGTGGAAGATCAATGTGCTTGCAGGTGCTAACAACAATACCGCGCCTGAATACGCACCTCCGGTTGATCTAACATCAGCACCTGACGAGGATGACCTTCCATTCTGATTCCTAAGGAAATTTTGGAATGATATAAACGGCCCTTTCTGAAAAGAAAGGGCTTTATTTTTGTATCCTGCTCATAAAAAGTTATATTTCTTTATTGAAGGACTATAACTGTCATGGTAAATAGTCGTAAGCTATCGTTTCGGTATAGGGCGAGTTTGGTGACGATATTAAATACCAACGTGTTAAATGTATGCGTCGATGTGTTAAAAATTGTTAAATCCGGGCATTTTAAGCCTATTTCAGATATTTTTGTTACAAAGGATGAAAAAGAAAAGTATAGGTTTAATAATTGGCCTGATGGGTTTTGCACTGCTGGGAGTGATGGCCATGCAATTATATTTTTTGAGGCAATCGTACCAGATGCAGTCTGACCTGTTCGACCGGTCGGTGAATGACGCGTTGAACAATGTGGTTACAAAACTGGAAAAGCATGACGCGAATAACTTTTTGAGCAGAAAAGCGCAGCTTATGGACAGGCAAACGCTGCCGGTTGCCAATCAACGGACATTCGTGATCAACCCCGACAACAGAGCGCCTAATACAAGACCGTTTATGCTTGCAAGAAAGCGCATGACGGCCCGCGAAAAAAGGCTGAACCTGCTGCGTGATAGTTTGAAACAGGTGATCATGAACAACAAACTGGACGAGGAGTTCTTTGATATGGCCCAGGCCGGTGAGTTGCGGCTGAATGTGCATTATGAGGAGTATACGGATGAGTTTGGTAACCTGCACCAGCGCATGACCGATCCAAAGATCGTACGGATACCCAATGCACATCCTTATGTTAAAAAACGAAAAATATATAAATACGATACTGTGCTGGTTGATTATATCGATCCGCAATTTGGTAAGCAGGTGATCGCTATTAAGCAGCTCGATCCGGCATGGCAGCATGTGCAAGAGAGAAAGAAAAGCGAACGCCAGTTTGATGAAGTGAAAAAGATGCTTGAGGCCGACTCTTTGCAGCATGCAAAGGAGGGCGTGAAGTCGCAGGTGATAGAAAACCTTGCCGATGAATATCAAAAATCGGATGAGCCGCTTGCTAAACGCTTAAGTCCGTTCTGGATCGATTCATTACTGCGCTTTGAGTTACATAATAAAGGTATATTCCTGCCTTATGATTACGTAGTAAGCACTTTTAATAGCGATTCATTGATATTTTCCAGCGCCTCGTACGCCACTGATAATAAATACAATTCTGCGCCTGCGAATACTTACCAGGTGCCTATTTTTAGCAAGGAAGTGATCAATGACCCAGGCAAAATAAGGATATCCTTCCCGCAAAAGAACTCGCTGATATTGGCCAACATGACAGCCTCGTTAGCTACCGCAGGAGGTTTGTTGTTTGTACTAATTGTGTGTTTTGGTTATACGATTTTCCTGATCCTGAGGCAAAAGAAGATATCGGAAATGAAAATGGACTTTATCAACAATATGACCCATGAGTTCAAAACCCCGGTATCAACCATTATGATAGCCAGCGAGGCTTTGAAAGATAATGAGATAATGGAAGATAAAAGCCGGGTTGCAAGGCTTGCCAATATCATATTTGAAGAGAATCAGCGCCTGGGCAGTCATATTGAGAGAGTGTTGAACATAG
>JBQCEA010000532.1:0-6592 GCA_051960695.1 Mucilaginibacter sp.
CCCAATGCTGGTTTACCAAACGAATTTGGGGGATATGACGAAATGCCGCACGAAACGGCACATTTTATAGAAGATTTTATTGCTTCTGGTATGGTGAATATCGTCGGCGGTTGCTGTGGCACCACTCCCGACCATATCCGTTGCATCGCCGAAAAGGCAGCCAGTGGCAAACCCCGCCAGATTCCGGAAATTGAACCTTATTTAAGGCTAAGCGGACTGGAAGCGGTAAACGTTACACCGGAAACCAACTTTGTAAATATTGGCGAGCGAACCAACATTACCGGTTCACCGAAATTCTCTAAATTGATATTAGCGGATGACTATGAAGCCGCACTTACAGTTGCGCGTCAGCAGGTAGAAGGTGGTGCCCAGGTGATCGACGTAAATATGGACGAGGGTATGATCGATTCGGAAGCGGCTATGACCAAGTTCCTGAACCTGGTGGCTTCTGAACCGGATATTGCCAAACTGCCAATCATGGTCGACTCGTCCAAATGGACAGTGATCGAATCCGGGCTGAAATGCCTGCAGGGAAAAGGTATAGTTAACTCCATCTCTCTAAAAGAAGGTGAAGAGAAGTTTAAAGAACAGGCACGCAAAATATTAGCTTATGGCGCCGCGGTGGTAGTGATGGCTTTTGACGAACAAGGCCAGGCCGATTCACTGGCCCGCCGTATCGAAATATGCAAACGCAGCTATGATATCCTTTCAAAAGAGATCGGTTTTCCTCCCCAGGACATTATTTTTGACCCAAATATTCTTACCGTAGCGACCGGTTTAGAAGAGCATAACAATTATGCTGTAGATTTTATCGGAGCTACCAACTGGATCAAGCAAAACCTGCCGTTAGCAAAAGTGAGCGGTGGTGTAAGTAACATCTCGTTCTCCTTCCGCGGTAATAATGTTGTACGCGAGGCTATGCACTCGGCGTTCCTATACCATGCTATCAACGCCGGTTTGGATATGGGCATTGTAAACGCCGGTATGCTGGAGGTTTATGAAGAGATCCCGAAAGATCTGCTGGTGTATGTTGAAGACGTACTGCTCAACCGCCGACCTGACGCAACCGAACGCCTGGTTGAATTTGCCGAAACGGTAAAAGCTAAAGGCAAGGAAGTTGTGAAGGATGAGGAATGGCGCAAAGCCCCTGTAGAGGAACGTCTGTCACATGCTTTAGTAAAAGGAATTGTTGAGTACCTGGACGAGGACGTGGAAGAAGCCCGTCAGAAAGCCGTAAAACCTCTTGATGTGATAGAAGGACCGCTGATGGATGGTATGAACGTAGTCGGAGACCTTTTTGGTTCAGGTAAAATGTTTTTACCGCAGGTGGTAAAATCGGCCCGTGTAATGAAAAAGGCTGTGGCTTATTTGCTGCCATTTATCGAAGCCAGCAAGGCCGAAAATGGTTCTGATGCAAAATCCTCAGCCGGTAAAGTATTATTAGCGACAGTAAAGGGCGATGTGCACGATATTGGCAAAAATATCGTCGGTGTAGTATTGGCCTGCAACAACTTCGAGGTGATAGACCTCGGTGTGATGGTTCCGGCTCAAAAGATCATTGATGAGGCAAGAAAAAACGAGGTAGATATCATCGGCCTAAGCGGCCTGATAACACCTTCGCTGGACGAAATGGTGCACTTTGCCAAAGAAATGGAGCGTGAAGGCTTTACCATACCTTTATTAGTAGGCGGCGCCACCACTTCCAGGATACATGCAGCAGTAAAGGTTGCGCCTAATTATTCGGGCGCAGCAGTGCATGTGCTGGATGCTTCAAGAAGTGTTACCGTGTGCAGCAACCTGATGAATAAAGAAACGCGGGATAACTATATTCAAACCATTAAGGATGAATATGCAAAAGCCCGTGAAGCACACTTAAACAAGCGTTCGGATAAGCGTTTCCTTAGTATTGAAGATGCCCGAAGACTGAAACTTCAAATCAATTTGAACGGTTCTATTCCACCGAAACCAAGCTTTGTCGGAACAAAAACTATTAAGGAATTCCCGCTGGAAGAGTTGGTTCCGTATATCGACTGGACGCCATTTTTTCATACCTGGGAACTGCGTGGCAGCTATCCTAAAATATTCGATGATAAGACCGTAGGCATCGAAGCGAAAAAGCTTTTTGACGACGCAAAGGCACTGTTAAATAAAGTTGTTAAAGAAAAATTGCTTAAAGCAAACGGTGTCATCGGTTTTTGGCCTGCTAACAGTGTAGGCGATGATATTGAATTATACACTGATGAAAGCCGCAAAGAAACTCTGACCACCATACATACGCTGCGCCAGCAAACTGAGAAAACAAAAGGCGAGCCTTATTACGCGTTATCGGATTTCATAGCTCCAAAAGATAGCGGCATTGCCGACTATTGGGGTGGCTTTGCGGTTACCGCAGGTATTGGCTGCAATGAACTGGTGGCCCATTTTGAAAAAGATCATGACGATTATAATAGCATCATGACCAAGGCCATTGCCGACCGCCTGGCAGAAGCATTTGCTGAAAAAATGCATGAATTGGTACGCCGTGAGTATTGGGGCTATGCTAAGAATGAATCATTAAGTAATGAAGATCTGATCAAGGAAGAATACCAGGGCATACGTCCGGCACCTGGTTATCCTGCCTGCCCGGATCATACCGAAAAAATAACGCTGTTTAAACTGCTGAATGCTGAAGAAGCAACCGGTATGCATTTAACTGATAGCCTGGCGATGACACCGGCAGCATCCGTGAGCGGGTTCTACTTTGCGCATCCGCAATCGCGATACTTTGGCTTGGGCAAGATCAGCAAAGACCAGGTAGAGGATTATGCTAAACGCAAAGGTATGCCGTTGGATGTGGCTGAAAGATGGCTGGGGCCGAACCTTAATTATTAGTAGCAGTTGCAGTAATTAGTAGCAGTTATCTTGATTAGTAACAGTTGCAGCAATTAGTGGCAGTTAGTATATTAGAAATATGACAGGTAGTTTTAGGGAACTTAAAGTTTATCAATTAGCATTCCAGGCAGCTCGGGAAATACGGCTGCTCACTTTTAAATTTCCAAAAGAAGAAACATATTCTTTAATAGATCAAATAAGAAGATCATCAAGATCAGTCTGTATAAATATTGGTGAAGGGTATAAAAAAAGGATCTATTCAAAACATTTTACCTAAAATGACTGATGAAGACGGCGAAGCTACCGAAACATCAATCTGGCTGGACTTTGCTTTGGACTGTGATTATATTACATTAACTGAACACTCTGATTTACAAACAAAATATAAAGAAATTGGCCATATGCTAAATTCTATGGCTCAAAATCCTGAAAAATTTATACCTAAAAATCAACCTGCAACTGCTACTGCCACCGCAACTAAACAATGAAGATAACCGAACACATAAAAAACGCCAAGGGCAAAACACTTTTTTCGTTTGAGCTATTACCGCCTGTAAAGGGGCACACCATACAAAGCATTTATAACGCCATCGATCCGTTGATGGAATTCAAGCCGCCGTTTATTGATGTTACTTATCATCGCGAGGACTTCATTTACAAACAGCACGATAATGGATTGTTAGAAAAGGTATCCTATCGTAAACGCCCCGGAACAGTTGCCATCTGTGCTGCTATCATGAATAAATATAAGGTAGATGCTGTTCCGCATTTAATATGCGGCGGCTTTACGAAAGAGGAAACGGAAAACGCGCTGATCGATCTTCAGTTTTTAGGTATTGATAACGTACTGGTACTGCGCGGTGATGCCCGTATGGCTGATGCCGGTTTTATACCTACTCCTGGTGGCCATTGCTATGCAAACGAATTGCTGCAACAGGTCGTTGATATGAATAGAGGTAAATACCTGTATGAAGACCAGGAAGTTGCTAATACCGATTTTTGTATCGGTGTAGCCGGTTACCCGGAAAAACACTTTGAAGCGCCCAACATGAAAACCGACTTCAAATACCTGAAGAAAAAGGTTGAGCTCGGTGCCGATTTTATTGTTACCCAAATGTTTTTTGATAACAATAAGTACAAGGAATTTGTAAGTCTTTGTCGTGAGAATGGCATTAATGTGCCCATCATACCCGGTTTAAAGCCCATTACATCGCCCAAACAACTAATTAGTCTGCCTAAAATATTTCACATTGACATACCAGAAGACCTGAGCGACCTGATACATTCATGCAAATCAGACAAGGAAGTTAAAGATGCCGGCATTGAATGGATGATCCACCAGTGCAAGGAACTAATGGCATATGGCGCACCTGTGTTGCACTTTTATACCATGAGTAATCCCGGCCCGACGAAAAGAATTGCAGAAGCTATATTCTGATCATTATCCGGTTTATGGCATTTTCGGTGCAGTATGGGGGCCACCACCGCCCATTTGGCCACCGCCATTACCATTTTGGTTTTGTGGAATATCGTCAGGCATATCCTGATCTTGCTGTTGTTGCTGATCCTCTTTCTTCTGCTTTTTGTTCGGCTTACCTGTACTGCCAAACCGGTATGAAAGTGTAGCAACGTAAACACCGGTGGCAAATCTGCGTTGCGAATACTGATTTGAGTAAGAACCAAGGTCCGGGTTGCTATAATTGATCGCGCTGGCAAATTTTCTGGTATTCAGCAGGTCGCGGCCGTTCACGCTCAGGCTAAGCTTTTTGGTAAAGTCATAACGTACGCCGCCATCAATACCATATACCGCATA
This sequence comes from Mucilaginibacter sp., assembly GCA_051960695.1. Classification (GTDB taxonomy): domain Bacteria; phylum Bacteroidota; class Bacteroidia; order Sphingobacteriales; family Sphingobacteriaceae; genus Mucilaginibacter. The sequence goes on from JBQCEA010000532.1 coordinate 4,685, forward strand.
GGCCTTACCTTGAGGTATTACCTGAGGGCCCTGATAATCGCCACGGAGCTGGAAGCCAAGTTTTTTGGTTGCCTTAATATTAGCAGTAAGGTTAGCATTCCATGCAAAACCTGTAGTTCGTTTAATGTTTAACGATGGGTCACCGGCTATATTTTGGTAGTAAATATTCAGGTTACCGGTCAGGTCAAAAGCATTAGACGGACTTATTTTTGCTATTAACTCATATCCTGCGTTCGAAGCGCTTTTGATATTCTCAAACTGGGTTAATGTGATGTCGGTATTATTCCAGAATGAGTTTATACGTTGAATTTCATCGTTTGTAAGGCGATAGTATAATGAGGAGGTCAATGTAAGCGATTTCCAGTAATTAATATAGCTCAGCTCAAACGAGTGGATATCTTCAGGCATCAATGCAGGGTTACCCTGGCTATAATTCAGTGGGTCGCTCGTATCCAGGAACGGCGAGATCATCCTGTTACGCGGCCGCACAACCCTTCTGCTATAGCTTAACTGCAAGGTTTGATTGTCACTTAATTTATCGGTCAAAAACACGCTCGGATATAATCTCAGGTAATCCTGCTTATTATATTGGGTAGTTGTATCAGTTAGTGTTGTCCGGATACGGGTGTCTTCCAGCCTCAAACCAACCTGTACACCAAAATTGCCAAACTGGTGCTGGAAATTACCATAAACTGCATGTATCTGCTCGTTATATATAAAATGGTTGCTCAAAAAAGGATCATAATTCTCCAAACCTGATGCATTGTCCAGTGTGTCAACAATGTAATTGTTATCATTTATGCTAAATGTACTGCGGTAACCGAGGTCGAGCCTGCTGCTTTTACCCAGCGGCACAGTATAATCTGCCTGCAGGTTCCAGTTATGCTGATGACCAATGGTATGGTTGTTCTGTTGATGCAGGTAAGCACTATCAGGATTAAAGAAGTTATAATTGGTATTCAGATCATCATATTCGTTATCATGACTGGTTGATAAGCCTATATTAGCTGTAAGTTCTTCCTGTGGTTTTTTAAACTTATGATCGAAATCCAGGTTAAAATCCATGTTGTTACCGTGGGCCTGCGTACTGTTATTCTGGTTCAATGTCTGTAGCAATGCGCCGTCACTACTTATATTGGTACCACCGGTTTGTATCCTGTCGCGGTCGCGAATGTTGATATTATCCGAAAAGCTGATAGTGGTTTTCGGGTCAATGTTATAATCTATGCCGGTGCGGATATTATGCCCCTTAAATGTAAAGGTCTGATCGGAAACCTGGTTCTGCTGCAAAACGCTATCGCCAAGGGTGTTTGTTTTGTTTGAGTAACCATTACCGATACGGTCTGCACGGCGGTAACTGTAATTACCATAGATATTGATCTTGCTGTTCTGATAGGCCAGGCTTAGCGTACCATTATAAGTATTATGCGTACCTACACTTGCTGAAGCAGAGCCATTAAAACCAAGGGAGGCATTCTTCTTTAATACGATATTGATAATACCCGCATCGCCTTCGGCGTCATATTTAGATGAAGGATTGGTAATAACCTCGATAGTTTCAATAGAGCTTGCCGGGATGGATTGCAGCACATCGGTCAGGTCATTGCCGGTCAAAGCTGAAGGTTTACCATTAATAAGGATCTTGACATTGCTCGATCCCCTTAAGCTTACGTTACCATCAACATCAACCTGTACTGATGGTACATTACTTAAAAGGTCTGTTGCCGAGCCTCCCTGACTCACCAAACTCTGATCGACGCTGAATGATTTTTTATCTATCCCGAGCTGTATCTGGCTTTTTTGAGCGCTTACGGTCACCTCTTTCAGCACACCTTTTGACGGCGCCATTTTTATAACACCAAGCTGAATAGCCCGGTTGCTGGGAGTTACAATTACATCTTTTGAATA
>JBQCEA010000533.1:0-16257 GCA_051960695.1 Mucilaginibacter sp.
AGAATATTTTCCCATTTTTCAGGAGTATCCTGCTGTTGCGTGCCCCAATAAGCTATTGTCGCCTCAAGATGATACTTTGAAAGTGCATCCCCGCTTGCCGAACGCCTTAAGAAATATCCTCCTTTACTAATTAATTTCCGGTCCCAAAGAGCAGTATCTTGCTCGTCATACAGCACAATTTCATTTTTTTTATCCAATCGTGCTTCAAATCTTGAAGCATGGAAATACATCAGGGCCAGTAAAGCATTTACCTGTGGTTTATCTGTGCTCTTCTCTTCAATTAGCATTTCGCAAAGGCGTATCGCTTCAAAGCAAAGTTCTTTTCTTAAGGTCCGATGTTGGCTAACAGAATAGTATCCTTCGTTAAAAAGCAGGTAGATAGTAGTTAGTACGTTTTGTAGCCGGGTATCTATTTCCGAAAAGGAGGGAAGCTCGATTTTGATATTTTCTTCACGTAACTTTTCTTTTGCCCTGAATAACCTTTTATTAATGGTTTCTTTATTAGTTAAAAAGGCTTCGGCTATTTCCTGTATACCGAAACCACAAAGAATGCGCAATGATAAGCCTATCTGCGCTTCAGTAGCTATGCCCGGATGACAAATAGCAAACATCATCTGCAACTGGCTATCCCTGATATTTTTTGCAGATAAATCAATCTCAATTTCGAAAGTTTCTTCGGTATTCTGCCGCACTTCTGTTATTACTTTGTTTTCGAAAACCGACATCCGTTGCAAGTGGTTCTTCGCTTTATTTTTAGCCACACTATATAACCATGCTGCAGGGTTTGGAGGTGCACCATTTATTCCCCAGGTTTGGGCTGCTGTCGCAAAAGTATCGCTTGCGATGTCTTCAGCAACTTCGATCTGATCAAAGCCAAAACGTTTATAGAGTACGGAAACTATCTTTCTGTACTCCGATCTGAATAAATGCGGTATTAACTCTGCTTGCGCCATACTTAAAAGGCCCCTGCATTTAGGGGCCTGATGATGTAAATATTATTTCTTTGCAATTCTGCGCACTTCCATGCTGTTGCCAGGCCCTTGCAGTACAGGGCAGCCTTTGGCAAACTCAACGGCCTCATCTACAGAATCTGCTTTTATAACGATCAATCCGCCAATGGTTTCTTTGTTCTCTCCGAACGGGCCATTGGTAACTATATCATTCCGGATTACTTTGGCGCCATCAAATAGTAAACCAGTACCGCTTACAAATTTATTTTGGGCTGCAATACCGCCTATCCAGTCCATTGTCTGTTTCATCCAGATCTCCATTTGCTCTGGTGAGGCGATCCTGGTGCCGTCTTCGTGCCTCATAATTAATGCGTACTCTTCCATTTTTTTAAAATTTAAAAGTTATTGAATTTATGAATTATAACACGATATCAAGTGAAGAGAAAAGAATTGGACACAGACAAAGAAATTTTTAAATATTTACAAAATAACAAAGCCCGCTTTTAAGCGGGCTTTGTTTATCCCCTTGGATCACAACTCAATTTTGTTGAACAGCATGCTGGCCTACCTTATAATCACCTGCCGGAGTGCGGAAGGCTACATTGATCCTATTATAACAATTGATAGTTATTATGCCAATGGTCAGGTCTACCAGTTCCTGTTCGCTAAATTGCTCACGGGCCTGTTCATATACTGCATCCGGCACAAAGCCATCAGTAACTACTGTAACGGCCTCTGCCCAGGCAAGAGCTGCACGTTCGCGGTCTGAGTATAGTAATGTTTCGCGCCATGCTTCCAGCATATAAAGACGCTGTTCTGTTTCGCCGGCTGCCCTTAGGTCTTTGGAGTGCATATCCAGGCAGTAAGCACATCTGTTTATCTGCGATACTCTAAAGTCGATAAGGTCTAAAAGCGCCTTTTCAATTGATGACTTTGCAAGATAAGCGCCTAAACTGAAGAGGGCCTTAAAAGCTGCAGCCCCTTTTTCATAAGCATTAATTCTCTGTTCCATATTGTATTTGTTTTTTATAATATTGACCGGCAATAAGGAAATTGGACAAATACTGTAAAAAATATTCTGAACGTCTTAGAATACTTCATTCAAATTAAGGAAGAAGCCCTTGTTACCAAATTTACCGAAGGCATAGTCCAGGTCGAGATTTGTCCTTGTTGCTTTATTAAATAACAAGCGCAAGCCCGCACCATAACCGGGCTGAAATACCTGGAATAGTTTAGTTCCCTGTGTGTCATTAGCAGTTTGCATGCTTGCAAAAGTAACCCCGCTTATGAACTTGTTCCTCAGAATAGGAAAACGGAATTCGGCTTCGGTGTCATTGAATTGTGTGCCTTTGAAATATTGGGCTACATAACCTCGTCCGCTTTTAAATGATCCATCCCTGGCCGTGCCTGGTAGTTCAAGATAGGGTAGTGTACCGCTTAATAAGTAGGAGCCCCAGTTCCATAATGCCAAAACCATTTCGGGATTTGCATCTGACAAACTGATATACTTACGCACATCTGTAGTTAACTGTACGGCATTTTTTGTACTTCCTATCCATGTTTGATTGATCCGGAAACCCACATCAGCATACATACCTTTATAAGCCCGGTTTTGGTTATCGCGTGTAGTATATTCTACATTAAACAAAAAACCATTGGCCGAATATCGATCATGGGGTAAACCATACTTATTGTCGTACACACTCATTGGCGTTGCATTGTTAACCGTATCCTTGGTTTCGATATTACGGCGGATATCAAACGACACACCGGCACCAACAAAAAGGTTAGTAGCAACCTCTTTGTATATCTTCTCCCTGAAATTAAAGTATACCGAGTTAATGGCATATCCTTTATGTGTTGGGTCGGCGAGTATTATATCTGCATTTGTCCCTTCATATTTTCCCTGACCGATCCCAAAGCCGTGGTCGGGAGAAACACTTTTGGATACAACGAGATTTCCCTGAAGGTTCCATTTATTGCCTGGAGTAAAAATATTATGGTTGATATAAAAGTAAATGATATCCTTGGTGGTAATTGACGCTGACGATGTTGCAACTGACATTAGCGTATTAGGATCATCGCCGAGCTTTCTGCCTGCAACTGCCTTAACCCCAGCCTGGAAACCAATAGTGGGATTGGCTGCTATATTAGGCACTATAACCAGTCCTGAACTTTTTTTAAGTGTATCTGGCTTCTTTTTATGCTGGAAGATCAGCCGGGTGAGATCGATAAAATCAAATTGCTTATTCAGATTATAGGTTGCTGGCCGAATGTTTTTGCGTTTCATTCGCAATGAATCTGCTTTAAACGAATCGACCGGTGCAACCACCTGGCTATAAGCCACACCATTTATACTTATAAATACGATCAGTAAGGACAGCCTGATCAAATATGGTTTTGTAAAGGTAAAAATATAACGCACAGCTAAAGTATAATTGTTAAGCAGATGTTTTTACTGTGGGGTTAAATTTTAAACCTGCAACCGTTTGAATTGTTTTTTAAAGATTAATGGGAAAGATCATCTCGTTTACTTGATTCACGCATTGTTAATATAACTTATAAAACAACAAACCCAGCTAAGTACCGGGTCTGTGTGTGTAAGCAAACTTATTAAAGCAACTAACGATTTTCAAAAAGAAAGGTTTATTGGTTTATCATGCGTTACCGAACTTTTGGGTTAACCAGCGCCGTACCGGTTCATCATAAAATTTAAGGTAACAATAGGCCAATGTAACAGCTGATATCCAAACCACTATTGCCCATGGTGCAGCTTGCTGAAACGTAGTAACCTTATTCCGGGATATCCAAGCCCAGTATGTATAAACAAGCGGATAATGGGTAATATAAAGCGGGTAAGAGATATTTCCCAAAAACTTACATGATCCTGTTGCAAACCTACCGACCAATTTGCCGCTGGCACCCATATAAACGATAATAGGAAATACGAAAACAATAGTAAGTGATTCATAAAGACCATTCATCCAAAGGTTTTTTGCTCCGCCGATGCGCGGCATAGAAAAGAACACAACGAGTAGCACTGTGCACCAGAAAAAGGCATTTTTAATGTCGCCGGCCTTTACTATGCGACGCAATAGTAAGCCCGCAAAGAACGGGTACATCATACGGGTAAAACCTATGCGGAGCTGCAATGGGTCAAGCGACCAGCCACCGATAACATCCCCGGTTTGGCTTGTGACTGTGTATTGGATCAGCGCAATTCCGCATATAACAACAAGTATTGTCAACAGGGTCTTGGAAAATCTGCGCACAAACAACGCATACAATATATTAGCAATGTACTCGAAAAAGAGTGACCAACCCGGACCATCCAGTGGATGCATTTCCTGCCATCCGCGGATATCCAGTGAGATGGGTACAGGAATAAGTGTGCAGCCGATGATCATGACAAGCAGCAATTTGCTGACGGGCACAGTATGGATAAGCGGCCAGTTGGGGGAGTCTTGAAAATAAAAAAATATTGCACCAACGATCATACCGATAATTATCATTGGCTGCAACCGGATAAGACGCCGTTTGAAGAAGCCCCAAAGAGTCATCTTGTCCCAGCGGTCATCATAAGCATAGCCTATAACATAACCCGATAATAGGAAAAAGAAATCCACTGCGAGATATCCGTGGTTCATCATCAGGTCCAGGTGGCTGGTAGAAAGCGGTTCCAGCGTATGGAAGATAACTACCATAATGGCGGCAACACCGCGCAGGCCGTCAAGAATTGGATAATGTGGCTTTGAGGCCAGTGTGTGATGCTGCATGCTTAGGATTATAATTGAGCCCACAAGATAATGATAAAGCTCAAAAAACCAAATTTATTGCGTCAAACCAACACAATGAATTATGAACGTATTGCCATTCTCTCTCTTCAATAAGCTTTGTTGGCAAAGCTGTAAAATAAAAATGCCTGATATCATCAGGCAATAAATTTATTTTAAGTATGTTATTACCTCCAATTCAATCATTACGAGCAAAATGTTGGCTTAACCTCATGACATTGAATCCGGCACCAGGTAAGAAGCCACTTTTTTTCTTCAGTTAAATTTATCCCTTATAAAGTCGGGTCAAATTCCACGATCCATTCAATGCCATATTTATCCCTGAACATTCCGGCGTATGTACCCCAGGGACTGTCGCCAATGAGTCCTTCAACATCTCCGCCTGCCGATAAACCGTTAAACACTTGGTCTGCTTCTTCCTTGCTTTCCGCATTCACTGTTATTTTAGACCGGTTCTCGCTTTCGCTAACCCGTCCCATAAACTCAGGAACATCATTGGCTATCAATACATTGTGTTTGCCGATAGGCAAAGCTATATGCATTATTTTGTTTGCTTCGCTTTCAGCGACCTGAAATTCATCGGACGCCAGGTCGCCGAAACGGACGATCTTTGTAAACTCGCCACCGAAAACTGATCTGTAAAAAGTGAATGCTTCTTCGGCATTTCCGTTGAAGTTGATCCAGGGATTAATTGTTCTCATAATTTTATGGTTTAATAGTTGTTTTATACTTAAGCTCTTCCGTATTCCTGTGGAATACACTTTGAACTTGTTTTTACGATAAGGTGGCCAACAGATCTTCCAGGTTTTTTAAGCTCATGGTAAAACCGATCTTGAATCCTTCTAATAATTTCTCCAATCGCTCAAACGATTCATTATAAATGGTAATATCCACTTTAGTTATGCCGTTTTGTTCGCTGAAATTGTAATCCCAGTCAGACCCCGGCAGTTCGCGGTTCTCGTCCTTATCTGAGAAGGCGTTATACATCTTAAAATTGGTTTTCGGGGTTATGGAAGTAAATTCCTGGACCGCCCATCGTTCCTGTCCGTCGGGGCTTATCATTGCGTAAAACCGCCGTCCTCCTACCTTAAAATCCATGTACTTAGTTTTGGCGCGCATGGGTGCAGGCGCTACCCATCGGTCCAGCAGTTCAGCTTTGGTAAAAGCATCCCACACTAATGATAACCCGGCATTAAATTCCCTGGTTATATATACCATTTTCGTTGCTTTGTCAACGTTAAAATCAAATAGCAAATCGCTGTTCATAGTTTCTGTTCTTTAATTGTGGTTAATAATTGGTCAAGTTGGTTAAATTGAGTTTCCCAGTTTTGCCTGAATTGGGCTAACCAGTGGTCAAATTCCTGCATCTTTTTTGCATTAAAGTGATAATAGATCTCCCTGCCGCTATGCTCAGATTTAATTAATTCGCATTCGTGTAGTACTTTAATATGTTTTGATACTGCCTGGCGGGTCATATCAAATTTTTCCGCCATGGCATTTGGTGTTAATGCCTGGATAGCTATCAACGTTAAAATAGCTCTGCGTGTTGGGTCTGCTATGGCCTGGAATATATCCTGTTTCATTCTTGATTATTAATTGAGCAACCTTCAGGTTGCAAATATATATGCAACTTTTGAGTTGCGCAAATATATTTGCATTTTTTTGCCGAGTATGGTAATGGGGAATTTAATGGTAATTGTGGATAGAGGGATTACCTCACTTTATTCGACGATTCCCATTAGTGAGAAACTACAGCTAAAAAATACTGACGCTATACTTTGCTGCAGCTTTATCACTTTATAAATAAATTCAAATCGTATTAAAGCAAAAATGCCATCCGTTATTGACGAATGGCATTTTTAGTTGGCGGAGAGAGAGGGATTACCTACGCTTCGCTCTGGTGAACCCTTAAGAGGGTAGCTAAAACAAATTTTTGCCTATTCGCTTCGCTCATCGTCATTTTTGTTTTTACCGCTTTTCCCAAACTTTGTTTGTCAACGCCTAAAAACAAAAATGCCCGGCATTTGCCAGGCAACAATTTGTTTTGCGGGGAAAGCGGGAGCCCATTAGAACACCTTAAGGGTATTTTGGATGTTGTCAGGGAAATCATTAAGCAAAATAAGCCGGAGTTTCTCGACGCGACACGATAATTAAATCAACTAAAAATATAAAAAAAGGAAAGAGCTTATAATGTGAGTCGATTCGAACCCCTTATGCCCCTCTTAACTTTCTTTTTAGAAATTGATTATAGATATTTTATGGTTGGATGGGTTCCATAAAGCTCGGGCAAAAGAGCCCAACGTCTACTAGGCTTTTTTATCCATATTTGACCTTACCACTTCAGGAATAGTGGTTGCAAGTGTTCTTAAAATCAAAGGCGCAGAAAGTCCTATGTGAAAATAAACGATGCGGTTCAACTGTTGTTTTTCGTCAAAATATACGTAGCCTAAAATACCGCTTAGAGCGATATTCGCCAAGATGCTGATGTAGTAGGTTATCGAACGGAAATCTGGTTGCCTGTCCTTAGGCGCATTCAATCCATCTATTACGTATAATAATTGTACAGACGCACCGCCTAGCAATGCTATGAGTACCGGTTGTGATATCGCCATGATTAATCGATTCGGTTTTTAAATGCACCGATTATCTTATCTACGAACGGCGCTTTGGTTCTGAAGTTATCTCTTGTGGTGTACAGAGGCTCGCCTGCTTTTAGGCGGTAGGATGACCTAACAAAATTGCCAGATGTAGTAAGGACCTTTGCAACGATCTGACTGTCTACCTTAATAGCAGAGGAAATTTCATAGATGGTTTTCCAGTAGTCATCGGTCTCCTTTTCGAAGAAAGCCATCATCGACTTTTCTATTGCCTCAAAATTCTGTTCCATTTTCCCTGTATTTTATTGTTAGTAATATTATAGTTCCTTTTTAAAATCAGCAACCGTTTGGCGCTCCCACTCGTAAAAATTTTCCGGGTTAACCCAAAATTGCTTCCAAGACTCATTTAATAACTTATTTACTTTACCAGGTGCTGTTGCCTGGGCAATCTCACAACCGATTTGCTGAGTGCCGGTCAAACAAAATTCAGCCGCCTTTTTCAGAAGCTGATCAGGCAGTGCAATTGGAAAATCTTGGGGCATCTTCTGTCCGATAATATCTTTAAATTCATCCCACTTTGTTTTAACCTCCACAGCCTCTTTAGCAAAACCAATAAGTTCAAGTCCGTAAAAGATAGCTCTCATGCGCGCTTCGTCCGGAGGATGAGACATTTTCTGAAATATCGGTGTCTTGAAAATTTCCCATGACATTTTTGTGCACATATGAAGATTAGACCACAGATACGCAGGCCCCAACATAAAAGTTGCAAATAGATCACAGAACAACTCCATGGACCAGTTTTCCAACCAACAGTCTTTCCATACATTGATAGAATCAAAATCGTTAGTGGTTGTCTTGTTTAATTCCCTACGTTTAATCTCATCATCAAAATACTGTCTTACTGCTATGTTGAAGTACCCGAGATTATGCTGAAATGCTAGTGTCTTCGGATTATCCAACTGCAAAAGCGGGTGACCTAATTCATGATAGATGTCAGGAATATGCAAAACGAACTCGGATTCCAGCAACGGAATGCAAAGCAAGTTATAAGCCGGGTAAATATGATAATATTTCTGAGAAAGACATGACGCAACCGGATTTTGTAGTGGATAGTTTATTTCCTTACAGATCTCAAATACCAGTTTATTAACAAATTCGTCGTCATTGTCTTTGCGGCTCATAGCAGCTATCACAACGTTTTCAATATCTGACAACTTACCTGACAATTGTTTGAATCTCAAAAATTTTTGGCGAATGTTTCTCGGGTCGTTATAGTCCTGGTCATTATATAAATAATCCAGCTCGTTAATAATTTGCTCAATCTCCCTGTTTGCGGTTGTTGCCAGGGCCGTAAAATACAAGCCTAACTCTCTGGCACCAGGAATTTTTGCCATCAACACCCGGCCTTTGCCAATTGCCTCCCTTATTGCGCCATTAATATAATTGTGCATTTACTATTCACCTTTAATTTTAGACAATGCTTCGCTATTCTCGGTGTCGAGCGCTTCAATAATAAACTCAACTCTAGGTACAAGGTCAAGCATATTGTTGTTTTGAAGTGCAGACAGCATTGTTGCAAAAAAAACGTCCTTTTTGTTGCGGTGATTTCTCAGTTCCCTTTCAATGATGCTCGTTAGTAACTGAAATTGAGGTTCTGTATTTTCTTTATCATTAATCTTAGTAATGAACTCAACCAGCTGATCCTTCTTGGCATCATTGATTCCTCCGCTTGTCCTTGCTTTCACAACAAAATCTGTCAAGATGTCCAGATACTTTCCTGTAACGCTGAAGGTATTTGCATTTAATCCAATGTTGCTCATAATATCTTGTTTTAAAAAGATTCTGATTTTAAAATTTCCAGTTGTTCGAAGTCAAAATTGCTTCCTAATGTGTTAATTCTTCTGTCTGTTATCTTGATAGTCAACGGATAACGGGAACAGTCATCTGGTTTGGTATAAGCTAAGCATGACAGGTAATACAAATCTTCCAGTATGGCTTCAAGCCTCATGTTTCCGGTATCATACTTGACATACAATGGATTGGAAGATCCGCCATGATTAAATTCACGTCCCGTCGTGCACAGGAATGCTTCTTTATCCTTAAGTTTTACATAAGATCCTATCTGAGGATTCAGTATTTGCTGTCGGTCTGTCCTCTCCGAAAAAATATCATAGTCTTTGACTATATCGAAAATCCGGAAAGGCACAATCGAGTGCTTAGGTATCTCTATAATGTTGACTGTAGCCGAGGCGGGCAAAACGTTCTTAGACTTCAATGTTTCCACCGCTCTTAAAATTCCATCTTTTTCGCTCTTAAATAACCTGCCATCTCTGTGTACCACAATATTATCGATATTATAGTCAGCATAAGACGCAATCAGCTCAATATTCTTAACAAGCATTTTCATCATCTGTGCGGTAGATAATTTCTCTTTACTATTTGACTTATCAAACCTTGTAAGAATATTCTTCGAATACTTATCAACGAACGTGAATCCCGCAATTTGCTTCTTCACATCTATCCCGATAGTTAAATCAGCATGAAGCGGAGTATGAAGGATATACGGCCAGCGCTCGTTATTAAGTAAAACCTGATTGATAGCAACACCGTTGACGTAACCATTATACTTACCTCTCAGTTCCCCCTTTACGAAATAGCTTGATTGGCCATTTATTGATTTGTGCTGGTAACATTCATCTAAAGTATCACTATGCATTATGCTTGCAGTTATCTTGTGTTCACCATAACATTCTGAAACCACTAAAGCAGCCAAGTCGTCGTGTTGGCGTTTCACCCGCTCAATGTGAGAAGGCAACATTACAACAGCGTAACCCCCACTTTTGCTGCCAACGTGTTCTTTGATCTTTTGAATAATTTCAAAACCAATTTCAATTGCGTTTCTCTTGTCGCGATTATCATAAATGATCAGTTCCGGTCTCCAGCCTGTTTCCGTAGGGTGCATCTTATTTACCTGTTGTATCAGATCAGCGATGAAGTACTTTTCATTTACATACATGTTAGCCACTGTTTGAGGGATAACAAAGTATTGCGTTTCAAAAGGCGCTCTTGTATAGAAACCAACTTTTTCGTCCAAAAGAAGATTCTTACGTTGTTTCCCAAGAAGATTCACGGTGGTACGCATGGCCCCTTCTGTGCCCCTCACAGACAACGCGGTTTGGTTGCCAAAAATGATATCAGGAGCAGTAAACACTTTTCTATCTACGATGATTGGCTCGCGATTTACTTGTAATTGTATATTGCCAAACATGATCTTTCCAAAGTAATTATTATACACCGTTCTGATTAGCCTACGTCTGAAGAAGGGCGCCACGATGGATTTTCGGTGCAACTTCATTACCCTAGGATCTTCCGTATCAAAAACCTGATAACACAGTCCCGCAATAACGCGACGTTCCTGGTCGTCGTTTGTACGATAAATGAGTACTGAGGCATCATCAGGAAGACTTGCCACATTCGGCGGCATCGAACCATTGAACATTTCTTGCGTATCTTTTAATAAACTCACAACTTTCTTATCAGCAGGGCGTTCGAATTTATACTGTGAGGCATTTAAGTCACTAAATTGCTCAGCACGGATCTCATATCGTTTGTTGCCATACTGGTACAGAAGGTGACACCTGTTAAGACCTTGCTTCTTGAATTCACCATGAGTCAGATGAACCGGTAATGGCTCTGCCGAGATATACTTCTTGGTGATATCAATAGCTAAACCAAATCCACCGTTGGGTAATTCTACAGCCCGTACGAAAAAGCCATTATAAATCGAAACGTTCCCGACAGTTTCCAAAGGCGTATGACTGAAAAATGCATCACCTGATCCTGGCTGCCATAAGCGCCTGTCTTTGTTTAGCTCGGTTTGAATGTCGAATTGAAGAAATCTCAGAATTATATTTTTAGTCTCTTCCGTATAATTCACAAAGTCAAGACGAAATAATTCCGGTACCTGTTTGAAATAAACTATATCATCGTGCTTAACCAGGTATTCTGCAGGCACCTTTGATAAAATAGAGGGTTCATTCCTGACAACCAGAAACTGCTTTCCTTCCTTTCGAATATTTGTAACAGGATGCTTCAAGACGTACGACAGTCTTTTGACAATAAATTGAATATTATTGTCAAAATCTTCATCATCGGAATTCAGTCCGATAATTTCGAAAAGGACATAATTCGCTGTCAGTTTTGCGAGATTGTCAATTCTGTAAATATTTACTTCGTATCTCATGATTATTCTGTTTACAAATTTTCTTAAAAGGACAATTATGACAACTTTCAATAAATGAAGTAGTCGAGAATGATTCCGGGTCTGACTCACTATACTTTTTGTGGCATCCGGACATGTACATTTCTATAAGACTACCCGATATTTTCAGAGATAAATCTTCTATTGCCTCAGACGACATCTGGTAATCTCTTCTTATTCTTTCCGGATGCAGTAATTGGTATTCTGTGAGTTTATAGTCATAGATAGAGTACTGCTTGGCACTCTCAGGGAAATCTATATGAGGTTTACTGTGTACGGTCTTATACAATGCTACACCGTAAGAAATAAGTTGTTCATCATAGGTAGCAGTCCCGAATGTATGAACCTTCCAATCGAAAATATGAGGCGGGCTATCTTCGAAAAAAGCTATCAAATCCGGCTTTGACCTAACGTTGAAGCGATCAAAGGGGTAAAGTAAACTTCGTTGACTGATTAAAATTTTTGCGGACTTCAGGTATTCGAGGAACTCAACATTGTCTAACAAGTTATTCAATGCATTATAGATGTCCTGCTTGGCCCTATCCAATTCTGATTCTTCTATTTGTAATCCGAGATCATAATTCAGCAGGCTAGCGAAATTTTTATCTGATGTCTTACTTCCAGGATTGCGATACGTTTGAAAAATGGCATATTCAAGCTGATCGTTAAATGCATTCATCGCCTCTCTTAAAAAATAGTCCTTTTGTAGCGGGATTTTGTTGTTAATGGCGTTCACCAATAGCCTGCTTATAATGTCGTCGACTATAGTGCCACGCCACGCGTCCAGCGTTTGCAATCTCGATAAGATCGTAACTTCCTTTCGATATGCGTCATTTTTCACACGCCCGTCTGCGACGATGTTGGTATAGTACCACCGCCGTCTGCATTTATTAAATTGTTTATATCCTGAAATTGACCAGATCATTTTTTACGGCTTCTCATAAATTTTAAATAATTCAGCAGTTCCAGTTCTTCTTCACTGGTTATTGAACCAACTTTATATGCAATTGAACTGGCAATGGGCTTGCTTGCTCTTTCCGGAACAGGGTATCCCACCTTTTCCATTAGTGTTTCATAAGAAACCTCATAGATTTGAGCGAGCTTATTCAGCGTCAATGGCGAAGGTTGTTTAATCTTCCCTGATTCTAACTGACTCAGGTAAGCATTTGAAACATCAACTTTCCGCTCAACATCACGAAGCGTAAACCCTTTCGATTCCCTTAATGCTTTAAAATATTCTCCGTAGTTGCTCATCTTGTTCTAGTTTGCTAATTTTATCAAGCAAATATAGGTAGCCTTGCTAAATATTGCAAGCAAAATAGCATAAATAATTAATTCATTGTATATCAGCTAATTAAACTGTATGTCAACTTGATTTATAGTATTCTATGGCTGCAGAAATTTGCCCAAAAGAGATATGTGCTGGTAATAAACGCTTGATTTGAAGTATAGATTGATCAGATGCAGCCTGAAGCTTGGAGATTATAACCTGCAAATCATCGGCATTGATTAAGGCATCGATACGTACTTCTCCTGACTTGATAAAAGAAGACAGATGCTTTTCGATAGTATCAATGGTAAGTGACCTGTCTTTAGCGATCTCAATTGCAGTTTTGCCGCCTTGGAACATTTGCAGTGTAACCCTTTCTGTAGGCACCTCAATAGTCCTTGATACGGCTCTCGCCGGCTTAATTTTTATACCGGAACTTATTTCAAGCAGAGCACTGTCTAAAGTCTTACCGAAAATGAGGCTGTCGAAAAGAGTTTGCACCTTTTGCATACCCGTTACTGTCAGTTCGAGTGATTTTACTATTGCAGTAAGCGTAGGAATATATCTTTTCGTATGGATATTGTTTCTATTTTCCTTTATGAAATTCCTTATTGGTTCTGTTGTTTTCGCTGCCTCTGCGGTAAAGTAACCTGCCGCAGCTTTTATTCGCTTAGCAATCAACGGAACATCTTTTTCTGCCTTTTTCAAGTATTGCTCAAGTTCCAAAAGGAATTTTGAAGAAATTGGTACCAAGGACCTGGCACTTGCAATAGCTCGCCTCATCTGGTCCGGAAAATTCTGATCTTCAATTTGCAAAGCGTTTTGCAACTTTTCACATCCGAATGCATTGTTCAGAATCTTTTTTAGAAACTGGAACTGATACAAGTCAAGCTCGTCCTGTGATAACATTGGCTCTTCCTGGAGTTGCTCAATAAATTCTGAAATTTGTTCGTCCACTTTAATCAAGTCAGATGTTATTGGAGCTGTCAGGAAAAGTCCATCAAGTGATGTTATACGGCTTAAGGCCACATATACTTGCCCTGCTGAAAAAGTTTCGGTCAGATCAATTGTTGCTTTCTCGAAAGTCAGCCCCTGGCTTTTATGTACTGTAATTGCCCAAGCCAACTTAAGCGGGAATTGTGAAAAGCTTCCATTTTCCTTGGCGTCGATAGCTTGCTGCTTATCGTCAAAGGTGTAATCAATGCTTCGCCATATTTCCCGCTCTACAACTAAATCCTCAGTACCTCCAAACCCTACGGTTATCGTGCTGTCGGACATCTCTTTCACTTTGCCGATTTTTCCGTTATAATACTTCGGCGTTGATGAAGAATTATTATTTTTCAACAACATAACTTGTGCACCAACCTTTAATAATAGCCTCTTGTCCACTGGAGCGCTGGACTCGTCAAAGTCGCCTGATACACTGGCAACGTATAAACGTTCATTTCCAGCAATGCCGGCAAGTTTCTGCTGATTATAATAATCGACTTTCTGATTATGTGTTGTGATAATCAGTTTTTCAGTGCCTGATGGATCGGTATTTCTGCTTTGGAACCGTGTATTCAATTTCTCAGTTTGTAACTGTGTCAATTTTCCATTTCTGATGCTATTAAGTATCTCCGTAAAAGAGGAATCGGTTTGCCTGAAAACCTTATTTAATTCCAGATAGATGGGTTTAGCTTGAGCGTAAACTTGTGAATCGATAAAGTAGATACTTCTGTACCATTTTTTTAACTGTTCCCATTCAGCATCAGTAACAACTGGGGAGAGTTGGAAGAGATCTCCGATAAATACGACTTGAACGCCACCAAAAGGATTTTCAGGTTTTTGCCTGATTTTACGCAGCAATGCGTCAACTGCATCAAGCGTATCCGATCGTAGCATTGAAACCTCATCAATAACTAATAACTCAAGTTCGTTAACTGCCAACCGTTTTGCCGCGTTAAAGCGCACCTCATCCAGCGCACTACCTGGATAATAAGGGCCGATTGGCAAGTTTAACATGGAATGAATAGTAATTCCGCCTGCATTTACCGCAGCTACTCCGGTAGGTGCAACCACCATAACATTCTTGGTAGTCTGTTCCTTTAGTTGCTTTAAAAAAGTTGTTTTACCGGTACCTGCTTTCCCATGGATGAATATATTCCTAATCGTCGTATTGACAAGTTTCAATGCCAAATCGGCGACTGCCAAGTTACCATGTGTCTCATTCTCCATGTCACAAAATTATCTATTCCAAAGGCGACTAACCAACTTTTCGCTTAATAAATGATCCTTCCCTCTTATGTCCTCATTACCCCCGTTTTAAACCGCCATACTTTAGATTTTATAAAATCCGCATCCACTGCGAAGAACTTATGCATAGATTAATTTAGTTTAAGTAAGGCAATTTCCACAAGCAATCGGTAAAAGGCAGCTAATGTATTGGGGCAAAGCAAACTGCTCGGAGGTAGCAAGAGAAGTGACAATGCACAGCCACGGGCTTTGGCTACAACAGAAAAAAATTAGGCCCATGCGAACCAAAATGTGGATGACGACTGGGTTTACGGCTGCCTTTATCATTTCTGTTTCTCTATTTCACTTCCATGCTTGCTACCATCGGGAGTTGGGGTGTAAGTCTTCTTGTGAATAATTTCGACAATAATCTCGGCAAGTAAATTCAAAAAGGCTTCTTCCTCGTCTTTGTTTTGCTGGTGACGATATTTTTGAATTTTCGAAAACAAGCTCTCATCAGTCCCTTTAGTTGCTTTCGATTTAGCCTTTGCCATAGCTTTATTTTAGGCGTGGAAAACTCTATTTGCTTTCATCGGAAAGGGAAAGAAACGGGAGTGTTCTAAAACTCCCGTTCAGTCAGTTTGTAAATTACTGATCTTTAGCAATTTAAAAGTCAGCGGGGAAAGCGGGAGTCCATTAGAACACCTTAAAGGGATTTTGGATGTTGTTAGAGAAATTATAACGCAACAATATAAGGCGAATTATGATGTTAACTCTAATGTGAAGAATGTTAGCAAGAAAGGACTGCGATTATAATGTGGGGCAAGAAATAAGCGCAGTACAAATTACACTCCTTTACCCGCTTTTTAATTAACCACCGATTAATCGGATATACTATTATTCTCATTTTTCACTCAAGTGCAAGTTGTATGTCTACCGTGTTAAAATTCTTCGATTTTAGTTTACAGTATTTACTTACAGCATTATAGAGGCTTTTTAAACACTTGTCTTCCATCCAAATATCAGCAATCTTTGTGAAAACGTATCCTACTGACTTTGCCGCAAGGGCACTGTGACGACCACATCTTAATTAATTCACATCATAAATAAAGTAGCATGTAAGCGGTGATGCTGATCTATTGTAGTTTATATTCAGTTCATGGCAATTCTC
>JBQCEA010000534.1:0-8397 GCA_051960695.1 Mucilaginibacter sp.
AAGAAAGGCGAAATGCAGTTTGGCGGCGTGATCTACTCTGATTCAGCAGATAAAGCCACACGCTTTATCATGAACTGCAATCAGAAAAAGATACCACTGGTTTTTTTACAGGATGTTACGGGCTTTATGGTCGGCAGCCGTTCTGAGCAAGGTGGGATCATTAAAGATGGCGCCAAGATGGTGAATGCTGTGGCCAATTCGGTAGTGCCGAAGTTTACCATTATTGTAGGTAATTCGTATGGTGCAGGCAATTATGCCATGTGTGGTAAGGCTTATGATCCGAGGTTAATATATGCCTGGCCAAGTGCAAAGATAGCTGTAATGGGCGGCCAGCAGGCGGCGAAAACCTTGCTTCAAATACAGGAATCGTCTATGAAAGCGAAGGGCGAGGAGATCGGTCAGCAAAGAGAGGAGACCTTGCTAAAAACCATAACTGATAGATATAATTCACAAACAACGCCTTATTATGCTGCTGCCCGGCTTTGGGTAGATGGTATCATCGATCCGCTTGAAACCAGGAAGGTGATCTCTATGGGCATTGAGGCTGCCAATCATGCACCTGTTGAAAAGCAATTTAATGTCGGCGTTATTCAGACATGATATTAGAATAGCCTTAAAATGCTGAAATATTTGCGTTAGTGATATTGTAAATTACTAAGTTTATATTACTAAACTCGCAAACAGCATCAAAGTGCACAAAATGGTTCACGAGATCATTGCAGCAATAGGCGGCATTTTGTTCATCCTCGTCGGCGCTGCCCGTCAGCGTGAACGGATGAGATTGCTTCGGTCAGGAAAGAAAACAGAAGGACCTGCAGTGTGGTCCGCGCTGGTAGTTGCCGGCGCATTTTTACTGGTATTTGCTGTTGGTCTGATGCTTTACCAATTGAACCGCTGACGCCTGTTTATGGGTAATAAATCCTTTACATTAATTCATTACTGCTAATATTTACTACCTTCCATTTATGAAAAAACTGCTACTACCCCTGCTTCTGCTGATAATGATTAAAGCAAATGCGCAGAACGCAAAAGAAATTCACTTTAAGGCTATATTGGTTGATACCCACAATGATGCACTTTCGAATGAGTTAATAACGAAAGTCGATCTGTCTAAAAGGCAATCCATTGGTAATCTTGACCTTGTACGTGCCAAAGAAGGAGGATTAGACGTACAGGTTTTTTCTATCTGGTGCGGCGGCGAATACGGCAATGGCAGGGCCTACAAATTTGCTAACCGCGAGATCGACTCCCTTTATGCGTTGATAAAACGTAATCCCGGAAAAATGGTATTAGCACGTAATGCTATAGAAGTAAAAAAGGCGGTAGCTAAAGGTAAGTTTGTAGCCATGATAGGTGTTGAAGGCGGCCATATGATCGAAGATAGAATGGATTATATCGACGCATTGGCTAAACGGGGAATGCGTTATCTCACTTTGACCTGGAATAATAGCACCTCGTGGGCTACTTCTGCTGCCGATGAAACTCACCATAAAGATTCATTGCAACGAGCAGGTCATATTGGCCTAAATGATTTTGGTAAACAGATCGTTCATCACTTAAATGATCTTGGCGTGATGGTGGATGTGTCACATGTGGGTGAGCAAACCTTTTATGATGTTTTAGCTACTACCAATAAACCGGTCATCGCATCACACAGCTGTGCTTATGCTATCGACCCCAACCAACGGAATTTGAAAGATGATCAGTTAAAAGCTTTAGCCAAAAATGGCGGTGTAGTATTTGTGAATTTTTACAGTGGTTTTGTCGACAGTACCTATGGCCGTAAAGAAGGAAGATTTCTACGCGCACATCGCGCCGAGCTCGACTCGCTCGAAAAGATATACCATGATGCTGATTTAGCTAAGATCAGGCTGAATGTGATCCATAAGGACGAATCTGATCAGATCAGGCCGCCACTAAGCCTGCTGATCAAGCACATCGACTATATCGTTAAACTCATTGGAGTTGACCATGTGGGAATTGGTTCTGATTTTGATGGTGCCGAATCATATCCTTTAGGTATGGACGATGTAAGCGACTATCCTAAAATAACAGAAGAGCTGGTAAAACTGCACTACAGCCAGGCAGATATCGATAAGATATTGGGTGGTAATTTCCTGCGGGTTTTAAAGGCCAATACCGGCAAATGATGGCAGTAAGCTGACCATGCGCCATTTGCGTAATGCGTGCTAAATTTTAAATTTGCACTTCATTTAAATTTAGATGTCACAGGAAAACGAACATGTGAAATGCCTGATCATAGGCTCTGGTCCGGCTGGTTATACTGCTGCTATTTATGCTTCCCGCGCTGATCTCAAACCCGTTTTGTATACAGGCTTGCTTGCAGGCGGTCAGCTTACCCAAACTACTGAAGTAGAGAACTACCCCGGTTACCCTGATGGTATTTTAGGCCCGGCTATGATGGAGAATTTCCAGAAACAGGCTGAACGTTTAGGAACAGACATTCGTTTCGGCTATGTGAGTTCGGTTGATTTTTCAAGCTTGCCACATAAGGTAACTATTGACGAAGATAAAACCATTTTAGCTGATACAGTGATCATTTCAACAGGCGCTTCTGCTAAATGGCTGGGATTAGAGTCCGAACAAAAATATAATGGCTTTGGTGTTTCTGCTTGTGCCGTGTGCGATGGCTTCTTTTTCCGTGGCCAGGACGTAGCTATTGTAGGCGCCGGTGATACTGCTGCTGAGGAGGCGACTTATCTGGCCAAGCTGTGCAAAAAAGTATATATGCTGGTAAGACGGGATGAGTTCCGTGCGTCAAAAGCAATGATGCACCGTGTTTTGAATACGCATAATATCGAGGTGATCTATAATACTGAAGCGAAAGAAATTGTTGGCGACGGGCAGGTAGTAACAGGCGTTCGCGTATTTAATAACAAAAACGGCGAAGAAAGAACGCTGGATGTTACTGGGTTCTTTGTTGCCATTGGACATCATCCGAACACCGAAATATTTAAGGGCTGGATAGATATGGACGAGAGCGGTTATATCATTACGCAGCCTAATTCGAGCAGAACCAATATAGAAGGTGTTTTTGCATGCGGCGATGCGCAGGATCATGTTTACCGCCAGGCAGTTACTGCGGCTGGTACAGGTTGTATGGCGGCCATTGACGCTGAACGATACCTTGCCGCAAAAGAGCACGAGATTACTGCTTAATATTTAACAGAGAATATTTAATACGAAAAATTAAAAAACTTTTTTTCGTAATATTGATTAACCAATTTAATAAGGATCAATATTATGGGAAAAGGCGATAAAAAAACTGCTAAGGGTAAAATTGCAATGGGCTCGTACGGTAAAAGACGCCCGCATAAGCCGAAAAACAAAGAGGCATCGAAACCCGAAGAAGCATAGATCACAGCCATCTTACACAAGGATGGCTTTTTTATTTCGTTTCGGATTTTTTACAATAATTGAAACACTATTTTTTCAAAATCCGTTAACTTCACCACCTCAATTTAATAAGCTGGTAAACTGTTATGTATAAAAGTCTTTCTCTGCTACTGCTATCTTTCTTCTGCCTTATTACAATCGCCACTAATGCCCAGGATAACGATCCTAATATGGGTATTATTCCGGCTCCGGTTTCCGTTAAAAAAGGAGCCGGCGAATTTGTCTTGAGTAATCAAACAGTATTGTTTGCAGACAGTACAACGAAGGCCGTTAGCTTTTTTATCGATTATCTTAAAGAAAAGCTAAACCTGCGCAATGAGCTGAAGATAGGCGATGCGGGAACCGCAGCCAGCAGCATTGTATTAACTGCAAAAGGAACAGATAGTTTGCCTGATCAGGGATATCGTTTAACCATAACACCGCAACAGATAATTATCGCCGGTAAAGGTGCCGGATTATTTTATGGCATTCAAACGGTTTTGCAGCTAATACCCATAAACAGGGAAGCATCGATCAAAATACCATGTGCACTGATCGAGGATTATCCGCGTTTTGGTTACAGGGGCCTGATGCTGGATGTATGCCGTCATTTCTTTTCTGTTGAGTTTATCAAAAAGACGATCGATCTGATGGCTTACTATAAGTTGAATAATTTCCACTGGCATTTGACTGATGATCAGGGCTGGCGCATCGAGATCAAGAAATATCCAAAATTGACCGAAATAGGCAGTCAAAGGGCACAAACAGTTATCGGTAATTATCATGACCGTACACCTCAGCAGTTCGACAACACCCCTTACGGAGGCTACTATACACAGGACCAGATTCGTGATGTAGTTAAATACGCTGCTGACAGGTATATTAATGTCATCCCTGAGATAGAGATGCCGGGACATTGCATGGCAGCTTTAGCAGCTTATCCTGAACTGAGCTGTGATCCGAATAAGACTTACAAAGTTTACGAAACATGGGGCATAGTGCATGATGTGTATTGCCCTTCGGATAAAACCTTTGACTTTATACAAGATGTATTGACTGAAGTAATGGATCTTTTTCCAAGCAAATACATCCACATTGGCGGCGATGAAGTGCCAAAAGACGCCTGGAAGAATTCAGCTTTTTGCCAGCATCTGATCAAAAAGCTGAAACTAAAAAATGAAGAAGGGTTGCAAAGCTACTTTATACAGCGTATTGAGAAGTTTGTGAATTCGAAAGGCCGCAGTATTATCGGCTGGGATGAGATATTGGAAGGCGGATTATCACCTAATGCTACAGTAATGAGCTGGCGCGGTGAAAGCGGCGGCATAGCAGCTGCTCAGCAAAATCACAATGTGATCATGACACCAGGCAGCGCAGGTTTGTACCTCGACCACTCACAAGGTAAAACTGATGAGCCATTAAGCATCGGCGGTTATTTTCCATTGGCGAAAACTTACAGCTACAACCCAACACCGGCAGCATTAACTCCGGATCAGCAAAAGTTTATCATCGGCGTACAAGCCAATTTATGGACAGAATATATTGCAACAAATAATAAAGCAGAGTATATGCTTTATCCAAGGTTGCTGGCACTCTCTGAAGTTGCATGGTCGCCATTGGCAAAAAAGAATTTCAAAGATTTCTCAGAAGTGCGGTTACCATCTCAGCTGGCTTTCATGGATAAGAACAATTATGACTACCATGTACCTACTGCAATCGGCTCACAAGATACTATCATGTTTGGTTCCCAGCTAAAAGTTGATCTGAAGCCTTCGGTAACAGGTGCAAAGGTTTATTATACCATTGATGGCTATAATCCGCGCGAAACTGACTTGGAATATCATGCTCCAATGACCTACAATATTCCACAAGATCAATATCGCGAGCTGAAAACTATCGTGATCACGCCTTCTGGCAAACGTAGTCCGATCAGCCACACCATTATGTACAACAAAGCGCCTTTGGCTCCAGTTGCTTACCAGGGTAATTCTACAGGGTTGAAATACCAGTTATTGCAGGGAACCTTTGACAATACAGGCGAGTTTAAAAATGCTGCTGTTGTAGATAGCGGCGTGGTAAAAAGTTTTAGTCTGGCTGAAATGAAAAGAAATAATCCAGCTTTCGGCGTAATATATACCGGTTATCTGCGTATTGATACGGATGGTGTTTATATGTTCTCTACCAAATCAGATGATGGTTCGGTGCTTACCATTGATGATCAACCTATCGTAAATAATGACGGCAAACATCCTATACTGGAACAGGGTGGTGCTGTTGCTTTACAAAAAGGATATCATAAATTTACGCTGAAGTATTTCGACATTGGTTCGGTGCGTGCCCTGAAAGTTTACATGACTATGCCGGGCAAACCAAAAGGTGAGCTTTCGCCCGAAACGATGTATAACTAATAACTAACATGAGCGTCAGGTCTTATCTCTCTATATTCACTATTGGTTGTATGGCTTTAACAAGCTGCAACCGCCAGGAACAGAAAGCTGCGGCACCTGCAGCAGCGGCTAAAAAGCCTGATTACGCAGCGCCGTTTCGTTTTCATAAGCTGATAGAAGTATCACCGGGAGAAGATTACGACGTGCTAAGCTGGGGGAGAGGCTCGGCAACAACAGGTTCGTTTTTGATATTACATTCCGACTCTGCTGCTAAAAAATACACTACCACAACCGGCGACCTGAACGGCACCCTTGTTGACGTATACAATTCTGATATGGATCTTGATGGTAACCCCGAAATACTGATACAGGCAAGAGGAACAGATTCTACCAATTACGCTACAATTTATGCTTTTGAATTTAGCAGCAGCAGGGCGGTAAAGCTGGATTTTCCAAGATTGACAAAATCGCAGCGTAAGGGATATCGTGGTGAGGATAACTTTTATATTAAGGAAGGAAAATTTATGCGTGAGTTCCCGATCTATGACGGAACCGGCGCCGACGCTAAGGCAACAGGGGCTAAACGCGTACTGGAATATGCCCTGCGTGACAATAGCTTTACTGTAAAACAGTTGAGCAAAGATTCAACTGATAATAGCAAGTCAACTGTTGTAACCTCAAGCAAACCGGCCAAAACAACAACAACCAACAAATCAACCTCAAGCAAAAAATCTAAAAAGCACACTGCCGAAAAGAAGCATAAAAAGAAAAAGCATCATCATAGCAGTTAATCAAATTAAACATGCACCTGGTCCGCTATCGCGATCATTTCTTTAGCATTGGCAGGGGCAATAGCATTAAAATCGTTATTAAAATAGAACCATCCTTCTTTTACTCCAGGGTTTTCTTTGACAATGTTTATCACATTTTGCAGAGATTCTTCCGAATAAGGCGAACTGTACAAGTTAGGCACACCATGAAAACGGTAGTAGACAGAAGGGGTATTTTCAATGATGTTATCGGGTAAGGTGGGATGGCTCATGCCGCAGAAAGTAATATTATTTTCGGCAAGGGCCTTATATACGTCTTCTCGCCACCAGCTCACATGCCTGAATTCGGCTACGTTATTGAATGATGGGTTAAGACTGTTAATAATGCGCTCAAGCCGTTGCTCATCGTAGCTAAACCGTGGTGGCATCTGGAATAATACCGGGCCGAGTTTTTCCTGCAAGCCAGCATTGATCGTTTCATAAAAGTCAGATATCATTCGCGCTGTATTATGAAACTGCTTGAAATGCGTGATAGCTTTCGGTGCCTTTACTGAGAAACGGAAATCGGCTGGTGATTTCTGGTGCCAGGTCTGGAGAAACGATAACTGCGGAAAACGGTAAAAAGTAACATTAAGTTCGAGCGTGCGAAAATGCTCACAATAATAATCGAACCAGTATTTCATGGCGAGCTTTTCAGGATAGAATAGCCCACGCCAATGTTTATAATGAAAGCCTGAACAGCCTATATGCCAATCCATATAAAATAAATAAATTATATGGGGCGTTTGTTTTACCAGTGATCTGGATGTGGCGGCTTTCATATTCGCACATCTGCACTTTAATTTGCACATTTGTCTTACATGCAATTCTTGTATCCTGCCTTTCTTTTTGCATTAATTACCCTGGTTATACCGGTTATTATCCATCTGTTCAATTTCCGCAGGTATCAGAAAACTTATTTCAGCAATGTTCAATTTTTGAAGGAAATACAAGAGCAGCAGGCATCCCGGAGAAATTTAAAGGAACGCCTGATACTGGCCTCACGTTTACTGGCGCTTCTGTTTTTGGTATTGGCATTTGCCCGGCCATATATTCCTGGCGCTAATATTGAAAATGCAGACAAGCAACAGGCTGTTAGTATTTTTGTAGACAATTCTTACTCTATGCAAACGCTGAATAAGGAAGGTTCTTTGCTGGATGAGGCTAGGCGCCGCGCAAAAGAGATAGCATCTGCCTATAACATCAATGATCGTTTTCAACTGTTAACGCAGGATTTTGAGGGCAAGCATCAAAGGTTACTAAGCCGAGATGAGTTTAACGACGCAGTTGATGCCATAAAGATCAGTTCGCAAAGCCGGGGTTTACAGCAAATAGCAGACAGGCAACGAGAGTTGCTTGACGAACAGCATGGTTCACTAAGATCGGCATATATCATATCCGATTTTCAAAAGAATATGGCCGATAACAAAGTTGTGAAGACGGATAGCTCCCTTCGTTATAGTTTGATACAGCTAAAAGCAAGTGAATTGCCCAATGTGGCAGTTGATTCTGTTTGGCTGTTAAACGCGGTTCACCGGCCGGATGAAAGTGAGAAACTTGTAGTAAAGCTGCATAATTATGCGGGTGAGAAGGCGGAAAAGATCCCACTAAAACTTACCATTAACGGTGCACAAAAAGCACAGGGCAGCTTTAGTATCCGTCCGCGCGCTGTACAAACGGATACTCTGTCATTTTCAGGTTTGCAGAGCGGCTGGCAAAAAGGGGAAATACAACTACAGGACAATCCGGTAACTTTTGATAATCAATTCTATTTCACATTTAATGTTGAGAAGCAATTGCCGTTG
>JBQCEA010000535.1:0-4153 GCA_051960695.1 Mucilaginibacter sp.
ATCAATTTACCGGCCGCTTGTATTGATGCTATTTTGTCCGGGCCAAGCATCTTTTCAAGATCATAAGTAAGGTCACCAGGCATTACATGATCGGCTGGAATGGGGTTAAAACCCGGATTAGGTTTCAATGGCGAAACAGGGTCGCCAAGTGGTCTGCGAGGCTTCGAAAAAGTATTCGAAGCAGGTAGGGCTTTGTACTTCATGATTTTATAGGGGTTTTAGGGGTAAGAAATAAATTTCTTTTTAAATGACAATTAAATTTCCGTAAGCAAATGATTAAAACCGATCGTAAAAACACCCAATTTTTCAAGGTATTTTCACGTTTTTTCACTGAATTGTGCAATTGAAAAATACATTGGCTTGTTGCTATCTTTACCCCTATGATCATCCGCCCTGCCATATTAACCGACATTCCCGGCATAATGCAGCTAATAGCCGAAGTAGTGCCTATAATGAACATCAATGGCAATTTTCAGTGGGATAACACCTACCCCAACCCTGAAGTATTTGAAAATGATATCACACTTAACCAATTGTGGGTGGCTGACGTGAGCGGCGATATTGCAGGTGTTTCGGCTATCACTACACAGCAAGATCCTGAATATGCCGGGGTAGGCTGGGATTTAAATGAAACTGCAATAGTAACTCACCGACTGGCCGTAAGCCCGCGTTACCAGGGTCGGGGCATCGCAGCTATGCTTTTGCAAAAAGCCGAAAATGAAGCGATACGGCGCAATATCAAAACCCTGCGCATTGACACCAATTCTGCAAATAAAGCTACCCAAAAGCTTTTCCCTAAAATGGGCTACATCTACTCTGGCGAAATCGACTTGGCCTTTCGGCCGGGGC
Source organism: Mucilaginibacter sp. (assembly GCA_051960695.1). Classification (GTDB taxonomy): domain Bacteria; phylum Bacteroidota; class Bacteroidia; order Sphingobacteriales; family Sphingobacteriaceae; genus Mucilaginibacter. The sequence continues at coordinate 850 of JBQCEA010000535.1, forward strand.
TGCGTTTTTATTGTTATGAAAAAAGGCTCGATTGTTAAGCTATTTAACAACAAAGCCCGGTATTTTTCTACCGGCCTTTGTTGTTAATGAAGAGGCTACTTCTTTGGCGGCTTTTTGGAAGTATCCCTCCTCATAGTGTCCCTTTTCATTTTGTGTTTCTTAGTTGTGTCCTGCAGCATAGTGGGATGCGCCACGCTGGCATATGCCCCCAGTCCAAATGCCGACAACAATAACACGGCTAACAGCTTTTTCATGGTAATTAATTTAAGTTAACCCTTAGAAGACAATTAACTACAGCAACATGTTAATTTTATTAATGTTTCGATTAATTTTATTAATAATATAGAAACAGCAATAATTATATTGATTGAGTTCAACCATGCAAACAAGCCTAATTCAGATTGTAAAATTCTTGTTTACATACCTGATAATTTATTTTCATTTTCGCTACATTTACCATCACACCTAAAACAAACATTATGAAAAAACTTTTCATCGCACCTATTCTGCTTATGGCCTGCAGTGCAGTTATGGCACAAACAAACAATACTTTAACTGTTAAAGAAAAACAAGAAGGATGGCACTTATTGTTCGACGGAAAAACCACAGACGGCTGGCATAGCTACCTGAAACCTTCAGCAGAACCTGCATGGAAAGTGAATGATGGCACTTTACAACTTGATCCGGCAGTAAAAGAGGGCCAGGGAGATATAGTAACCAATGGCGAATATGAAAATTTTGAATTATCGATAGACTGGAATATTGCCGAGGAAGGGAATAGTGGCATCATCTTCCTGGTACACGAAGACAAGGCTTACAACGCAACTTATCTCACGGGCCCTGAATATCAGCTACTCGACAATAAAAAAGCTGAGGACAATAAAAAAGATAACCACCTTGCCGCCTCACTTTATGATATAATTGCACCTGCCAAAGACGTTGAAAAACCTGCAGGGCAATGGAACCATTCTGTGATCCGTCTGCAAAATGGAGAACTTACCTTTTGGTTAAATGGCGTGCAAACCGTAAAAACACACCTTTGGGATAGCAACTGGAAGGAACTGGTTGCTAAAAGTAAATTTAAAGACTGGAAAGGCTTTGCGGCCTATCATAAAGGCCATATAGCGCTGCAGGACCATGGATATCATATAGCTTTTCGTAACATTAAAATACGGCAATTATAAGGACTAAACCACATCATCTGATGTAACTATCCCATTCTGATTTCGTATAAAGCAAAACGGCAGATATATATTGCCGAAAATGAAATCTTAAAATTCCAGATAGTTGAAAAAGATCCTTTTTGCTTTGTTTTCAGTCGCCGCCATTTTAGCGGGCTGCCAAAAAGATACAGGCACTAATGTAACCATTACCTCTTCCGACCTTGCATCGGTTAATGTGCAGCTTAAAGGCACATGGGTATTTCCTGCCGAAACGGTCAGCGTTGTTGACAGTACTGGTAAGGCAATATTTGCTCCTCAATCGATATCAGCACCTGCGCTCGAATTCGATGGTGGCTCGGGAGTTACGATCATGCCTGATATACATTCCAAACTGGCAGGCACTTATAAACTCTCCAGCGACAAAGCATTTGTTTACCTGGACATTTATTATCCCAATGGTAACGATGTGCGATACCAGGTAATATTGGTAGATGCCCATGATCTGAAGCTTACTTCAACACAAACTTTTTCGTATCCCAACGGCGGCACTCAGATACCTGCAAAATAAATTATTAACGTAACATTTCAAAAACAAAATGCTAAAAATGCAAGCGGCAAATAAATTACAGTAAATGTACAGAGCGACTCGGTATATAATGCCAGCGTTTATGTTACCCATAAATACCTGGCAACCCCTGCTGATACGGTTGCTACTTTACTTAACAGCAAGCAGAATGCTACGGGAAATTACAGTTACTTGTTTGCTGTACAGTCTGGCGATCACTTAACTGCCGATGTTTTCGGTAGTCTCACCAAGACCACGGTTTATGCTTACTACAACGGCATACCTTTAACCGGCACACTGAACCGTAATGCCGGCCTGGGTGAGATAGAAGCAAGCTGGGACTTTTAATTACAGAAAAAAGCGCCTGTTAAAAACGGCAGAAAAGAGGCGAAACAAGTTTAGAACAGATACCGTACAAAAGATAAGCACCTTACTGACTGACATAATGTTGAACTTAATATTTTGAAGCTGAGATGAATGTAACTTTACTCTTTTTAGTGATAGGGGCGCTCATAATATTTTTTATCGTACGCTACAAAAAACAAAATACTCAAAAAGTTAATGAGATATTAAGAGCTAACAGAAATGTTCCGCCGCTGTTCATGCTGCGGTCGGCCGAGTTAAAGCTGAACGCTATAAAATCAGCCCTCAATACCCCGGCTATGTTAACCCCAGAAATGACTGACAAGCGAGCAGCGTTATTAGCCGAGCTATACAAAATTGTTAATGGTTATAAAAACCGGGAAATAACACTTGCCGTTTATTATTCAAAATTAGGCGCATTACTTATTACAGTAAGCGAACTTAAAGGCATAGGCCCCCTTGTTGAGGTTAGTTAACCTCTTCTTTATCGTACCACAATCCCTCATTTCGCTTTGTTGCATACATTAGGTATTATTGCAAAAAGCAAATCATGTCTGACGACGCCATCATAAAACGTTTAAAAGTAATTGTAAAAGAGCACGGCGGGCAACTCGCACTGGCCAACGCTATCGGCGTTGATCAGGGTTTTATAAGCAAGGTCATCAACAAAAAGCAGGACATCAGTTATTATCTTATCCGCAAGCTATGCTTTCAGCTTAAATATTCTCCTGAATGGCTTATCATTGGCACGGGCGAAAAAAAGCTGGACAAGCAAGACTCAGCCAAACTAATAACTGAAATACAAATGCTGCGTACCGAGGTTGATATATTACAAGCGCGTATGCGTTTTTTTGAAATACAATTACAGGAGTTACAGGATAATAAAAACGGCAAGCGGCATAAAACCGCCTGACCGTTAATACATTATTCCTAAAAAGGTTATTAATTTGCGCTTCCGGGCATATCATGTCGCCGGATAACCCTAAAGCATTTAGAACATTTAATGCCCCCATTCACTTCTTTCCAATTGTGGTCACATGGGGTTTTCTCGTTCAACTTATACGTTACGACAGCTATAGTCATAACCACTACACTAAAGATTATAAGGCCTACCAAAAACATTGTCTTGAGTTTAATTCACCTGTATAACAGCAAAACAACCAAGAGGTTTTGCATCATAAGCGAATTAACAATTAATTTATATAAGCCTTTA
>JBQCEA010000536.1:0-2812 GCA_051960695.1 Mucilaginibacter sp.
GGCATCCTGACCGGCTCAGCACGTGAGGCACAGCAGATACGCGAAAGAACCGGCGTCGCATTGCGTGATTATGAAGTAGATGCTAAGGACCGCGAAATAGGCCGCAGAAGGAAGGTTCTGGAAGCGAAAGTATTAAGCCTGCAAAGCGAGTTTGAGTCGGCTGAAGAAGAGCTGAATAAGATCTATTTGCAGGAAGAACTAAAAAAGAACGTTTCAGAAAAAGCACGCCAGGAAATGCTGCGCCTGAGAAGGGGAGAAACGGAACAAAATATTGAACCCAAGAAAAAAAGTAAATGACCAATAGTAAAAAATGGGAATTAAGATTGTATATAGCCGGAAAGACGGAGAAATCCATTACAGCATTAAGCAATCTTAAAAAATATTGTGAGGAGCACCTGAAAGGAGAATACAAGATAGAAGTAATTGACCTGATGGTGAAACCACAGCTTGCCGAAGGAGACCAGATACTGGCCGTACCAACGCTGGTTCGAAAGGTACCTGAACCGATACGTAAGATCATCGGCGACCTTTCTGACAAAGAAAAAGTACTTGTCGGTTTAAACATTATCCCGGCTTAAACATTATATAATCGATGATATTAGCCGAGCCCGATTCTAACTGGGACGAACAGGAACAGTTATACGTTTTACGATTGTATGTTGCAGGTACCTCGCCCAACTCCGTTCGGGCCGTATCAAATATCAAGAGGATCTGTAAAAACCATCTAAAGGATAACTATGACCTGGAGATAGTGGATGTTTACCAGCAAGTTGAAAAGGCCGGTGAAGATCAGCTTATTGCTTTGCCCCTGCTGATCAAAAAGGCACCGGGGCAACTGCGGCGGCTTGTGGGCGATATGTCAGACGAAGAAAAGGTTTTGAAAGGACTGGGTGTATATTAGTACCATACATTTTTATGGCGGCTGTAAAAACATACGAAGAACTTTTAGCTGAAAACCAGGAACTGAAGATACAACTGGATGAGGCTACCGATACCATTGACGCTATCCGGAATGGGCAGGTGGATGCCATTGTGATAAATAAGGAGGACGGGCACCGGATATATACACTTAAAACTGCCGATCAAAGTTTCCGCATTTTTATTGAGAAAATGAATGAAGGGGCGGTTACGCTAAACCGCGACGGTGTTATTATCTATAGCAACAGTAGGTTTGCTTCAATGGTGAAAATGCCGCTTCAAAAGGTTATAGGCTTAACGTTCACTGCCTTTATTCCTGAAGATGCTCTTGAGCAATATAAAAGTATATTCACATCGGCATGGGAAAATGATTGTAAGAAGGAAATAGATATACAAGATAAAAACGGTGGTAGGACCTGCTGCCTGGTATCATGCAACGCCATTGAAATGGAAGAGGGTATTTCACTGAGCCTGATCATTACCGACCTAACAGCTCAAAAAGAAATTCAGCAGTGCCTTGAACAGCAGAACAGGGAATTAGAAGAAGCGCGGGAAAGGGCTGCTAAAATGAACGATCTGCTGGAGAGCACTGTAAGGGAACGTACAAAAGATCTGCTTATCAGCCGGGAGCATTTTAAATTGCTGGCCGATCATATTGCACCAATGACCTGGACCAACAAGCCTGATGGTAATTTTGATTACTTCAACCGGCGCTGGCATGATTATACAGGGCTTACATCGGAAGAAAGTAAGGGCGCCGGATGGAAAGCGGCCCTGCACCCTGATGACCTGGAACCAACCCTGGAAAGATTTAATGCCGCACTTTTATCCGGTGATATTTTTGAGATAGAGAACCGGTTCCGTAAAACTGATGGCAGTTACCGCTGGTACCTGAACCGTGCTGTGCCATTGAGAAATGAAGATAGCGAGATCATTTTTTGGGTTGGCACCGCAACTGATATTGATGACCAGAAAAAGGAACTTGAACGCAAGGACGAATTTATTGGTGTAGCCAGTCATGAGCTCAAAACGCCTTTAACCAGCCTTAAAGGTTATTTGCAATTGATGGCGGCACAATCTAAAGAGGAGCTGGCCCCAAAAACCAAAACGTTCCTTGAAAAAGCAACGGCATCCATACAGAAATTGCAGCACCTGGTTGATGACCTGCTTGATGTAAGTAAGATCAATGCAGGGCGGCTTAATTACGGGCTTGAAGTGCTTGACCTGAAGGAAACACTCGACTCTTATATTGAAAATGTTATCCACATGTACCCTGCATTTGAATTTGAGGTACATAATGATACCGATATGAAAGTAAAGGGAAACAGTGAACGCCTGGAGCAGGTGTTTATGAACCTGGTGAGTAATGCGGTAAAATACTCTAAGGATGATAAGCGCATTATCATTCAAACTTCTAAACGGAATGGCCATGCCCGCGTAGCCGTAACCGATTTTGGTATCGGCCTGCGCAAGGAGCAGCAAAAGCGGATATTCGATCGTTTTTACCGGGTTGACGATAAAAAATACACGACCGGCGGATTAGGAATGGGCCTATATATTTCTTCACAGATCATCAACACTCATGATGGTTCATTAGGTGTGGAAAGCGAATTTGGCAAAGGCTCAACCTTTTATTTCAAACTTCCCCTGGCAGATCAATTGTAGCAATTTGGTTATAATGTGCAGCACATATGGTACTTTTTAGTAAATATGTATTTGTACATATTTAAAAACGTATGTCGGCAAAAACCAAAAATATCCTGCTTTTAACCTTCTGTCTGCCTGTCTTTTGCTTGTCAGCATCGGCACAAACCTATAAACCGCCTGTGTTTCCGGATAGCAACAGGCTGCAAAGGATCGAAACCACATACCCGGTGATCGATAAAATTTATAA
>JBQCEA010000537.1:0-7546 GCA_051960695.1 Mucilaginibacter sp.
GTTAACCGTAAAGATGAGCAGGGTAATAATATTTTCGAAGGCGGCTTTCTTGGTCTGGATAATATCGGCGTTTTCGACAGGAATGCGCAGTTACCCAATGGACAGCATTTGGAACAGGCCGACGGTACCAGTTGGATGGCCATGTTCTCGCTCAACCTGGTTCGCATAGCCGCCGAACTGACCAACTACGATAAGTCTTATGCCGATATAGCCTCCAAGTTCTTTGAACATTTTATCTATATCGTGGGGGCGATGGATAATCTGGGGAATAACAATGAGGGTTTATGGGATGAGGAAGACGGATTTTTCTACGATCAGCTGCGGTCACCGGATGGACAATCGCAAAAAATGCGTGTGAGAAGTGTTGTAGGGCTGATACCATTGTTCGCAACGCTGGTTTTGGAAGATAGTGATATTACAGATAGCCCTGTGTTTAAAAACCGCATGAAATGGTTTGAAGACAACCGGCCTGATCTGGCTTCATTAGTATCCAGGTGGGATGAAAAGAATAATGAAGGCAGGCATTTGCTTAGCCTGCTGCGCGGGCATAGGATGAAGTCGCTGTTAAAATATATGCTGGATGAAAATGAGTTTTTGAGTCCATACGGGATCAGGGCCTTATCCAAATATCATCTTGAACATCCATTTACAGTAAAGGTTGACGGCCATACCTTCAGCATAAAATACACTCCTGCTGAAAGCGATAGCGGTTTGTTCGGCGGTAACAGCAACTGGCGGGGACCGGTATGGATGCCAATAAACTATTTGATTATCGATAGTCTGCACCGTTTCCATCAATATTACGGAGATGATTACGAAGTGGAATGTCCTACCAATTCGGGTAATTTTATGAACCTGAAAGAAATTGCCGATCATCTGTACTACCGTTTACTAAAAATTTTCCTTAAAGACGAGAATGGCAATAGGGCAGTATATGGCAATTATGAAAAGCTGCAACAAGATCCGGAATTTAAAGATCATATCCTTTTCCACGAATATTTCGACGGCGACAATGGCCGTGGTTTAGGCGCTTCTCATCAAACCGGCTGGACTGGATTGATATCAAATTGTCTTTTGTAACATTCAAACAAACTATAGTATCTTTGCCCAACCTCACATCTAACTTTAAATAAATGAACTCTGCAATCACAGCAATAGGGGCCTACGCTCCTTCAAAAAAAATTACTAACGCATATTACGAACAGATAATTGAAACTAACGACGAATGGATAGTATCGCGTACGGGTATACGAGAGCGTAGATTTGCAGAGGATACCGAATATACAAGTGACCTGTGTATTAAAGCGGTACATAACCTGCTTGCTGAAAATAAGAACATTACCCTTGATGGCGTTGATTTTATTATTGTAAGTACTACTACTGCCGACCAGGTAATGCCCAATGCGGCAAGCCAGATACAAAACGCATTTAACATTCAAAATTGTGGTTGCCTGGATATTATGGCTGCATGTGCCGGCTTTGTATACGGCCTGGTGCTGGCCAAAGGTATGATAGCGGCGGGTACACATAAAAAAATACTGGTATTTGGTGCAGAAACATTAACGAAATTTATGGATTTTACCGATCGTACCTCATGCATATTATTCGGTGATGGCGCGGGTGTAGCCTTGGTTGAAGCTTCGGATAGATCAGGAATATTAAATGCAGTAACCGGTTCGGACGGCAGTCATGGAAAAGATCTTTATCTATCGCAAAATAACAAGGTAGTTAACGGCGAAAATATTGATGCTAACGGCAAAATACATCAAAACGGACGTGTAGTATTCAAATGGGCCATCCAAACCGTGAGCGTTAAAATAAACGAGCTGCTGGAAAAAAATTCAATGACATTGGACGATTTAGACTGGATCATTCTGCACAGCGCCAATATGCGTATTATAGAGGGTGTGGCTAATGAGATAGGTTATCCGATGGAAAAAATGCTGAGCAGCATTGAATACTTTGGTAATACTTCTTCCGCATCCATTCCATTAGCCTGGGATATTGCTAACAAAGCAGGTAAAATTAAACAGGGAGATAAAGTGCTGATGCTTGGTTTTGGAGGTGGATTAACCTTTGCCGGAGTGATCATAGAAGCCTAATCCTGGATATAGGCCCTTACAAATTCGTCTTCGCTGATTGCTTTAATAATATTACCGGTTATCTGGTATTCTTCGGATTTGTGATCCCTTAATGATTCTGCATATCGGTCGAGTTCGAGCGAATAATCTATTGCATCCTGCTCATCTTCAAATTGCAGTATAAGATTATCATCGATCTCTTCCAAAAACCCGTCACGCGGAGCTGGAATATCGAATTGCTTTACTTTTGAAAATGTGAGGCCTGAAGGGCTATCTGATGGAACTTCTATTCGTAACATATTGAAACATTTGTATTTACCTTAATAAATAACCATTTAGCTAAACAGATGTTTCAACTTTAATTTTCATTATTTAATACTGAAGAAATATCTGAGATGGTTTATTAGTAATGGTGTAAACAAGGGGAGGGTTGAAGTATAACGCTGGGCTACTAAATCGTTAAACTTCAGCCCATTCCCCTAGAAGCTTATCTTACTGCAACACTGGTTGCGTTTGGCAACTTTTCATAATTAAATATTATATAGTAGACACTATAAACTGCTCAAATTTTATACCATGTTAACTTATAGTTTAAAAAAGTAGTTTTTGGGGAAACTGTTGCTGTATAATGTACCCTAAATGATACATTATTTTATGATCTTCATTTCAGATTACCATCATACGAAATAAAATCACGGTTAATACTTGTCACTGCTAATGTAGCATATCCGTCTGCAGAGATATTAAGCACTAAACGCTCAATATTTTTAACATCTTTGGGCGATATCGTTATTTCCCAGCCGCCTTTCTTTCTATCCTTAACCGTATAATCAAACTTGGTTGAAGTAAATTTGATGCCGCCTTCTGTTGGGTTATAGGGAATGTCAAAATACGCCCGGCCGAAATAAGGGAGAAATGATTTTACCGAATCTTTGGTAACCTTCAGATCATAATAAGTTTCAGTAAGTGCATGGGCGCCCCCACGCAGCGGCAATACATAATTGGCCAGGAAGGTATAATTCTTGTGTTCTACCTTAGCCCTGATATCCGCCTCTTTACTTGCTTTCTTATCGTTTTTGCTTTGTGCGTTGGCTGTAAATAACCCGGCGCTAACTATTAGTGCCATGATCAGTAGCTGTTTAAATGTTTTCATAACACAGATATGATGAATAACAACGGGGGATTCCATAAAGTTACCTAAAAATTAAAATAAAAAAGGCCCCGATTGCTCAGGGCCTTGATATAATGCTATTTATTTACTCAGATCAGGTTAACACTGCGGTTAACAAATTCGGTCAGTTCGGCACCGGTAAGCAAACCTTGCGATAACAGCGCCAGGTCAAATGCCTGTTTAGCTAATTGCGATTGAGCGCGTTCATCCGATTGTTCCAATATCTTGCTAACTAATTTGTGGTTGGCATTGATCACTACCTTGTAATTATCAGGCATGTTGCCATAGAAGCCCATACCGCCACCCATAGCGGCCATCTCTTTCATCCGGCGCATAAACTCATCCATGGTGACGGTAACCGGCAGTTCTTCCGGATTTAAGCTCTCCAGTTCAATTTTGTAGGCCGGTTTGTTGATGGCCTTTTCAAAAATGGTTTTTACCTGGGCCGATTGCTCTTCCGTCAGGATATGCTCAGGTGCATCCTCTTTCTTGATCAGCTTATCTGCCACATCCGAGTCAACACGTTTAAGCGAGGTCTTTTCCAGCTTCTGCTCAAGGCTGCTGATAAAGTGGTTATCGATAGGCGAGTTCATCAGCAATACATCGTAGCCCTTCTTATTGGCCGATTGAATAAAAGCATCCTGTTTTTCAGGATCATTAGTATATAAGTAAATGATTTGACCGTCCTTGTCTGTTTGGGCTGGCGCTACTTTTTCCTTGTACTCGTCAAGCGTGAAATTTTTCTTGTCGGTATTGGTCAGTAACACAAAATCCTTTGCTTTCTCAGCAAATTTGTCTTCGCTCACCATGCCGTATTTCACAAACAAGCCTATATCCGGCCATTTTTGCTCGAACGATTGACGGTCGGCTTTGAAGAGCTCTGACAATTTATCAGCTACCTTTTTGGTGATGTAAGTATTGATCTTCTTTACGTTACCATCAGCCTGCAAAAAGCTGCGCGATACGTTAAGCGGAATATCTGGCGAATCGATCACACCGTGCAGCAGCATCAGGAATTCCGGCACAATATCTTTTACCTCATCGGTAATAAATACCTGGCGAGAAAACAGTTTGATCTTATTCCTCTGGAAATCGAACTCGTTTTTGAGCTTAGGAAAGTACAATACACCGGTCAGGTTGAACGGGTAGTCAACATTCAGGTGTATCCAGAACAGCGGATCTTCCGAGAATGGATAAAGCTGTTTGTAAAACTCCAGGTAATCCTCGTCTTTCAGGTCATTAGGCGATTTTGTCCAGATCGGGTTGGTGTCGTTGATGACATTCGCAACTTCAACCGATTCGTATTTTGGTTTGCCTTCTTCATCCTCGCCATCGGGTTCCTCTTCGGTTTTTGTGCCGAATATGATAGGCACCGGTAGAAAACGGCAATATTTGTCTAATATCTCCTGCAGCTTGTATTTGCTCAGGAATTCTTCATTATCTTTATTAACATGAAGAGTGATTTCAGTACCACGCTCGGTCAAACTACCTTCACTCAGTTCAAATTCGGTACTGCCATCGCACGACCAATGTGCAGGTTCAGCACCTTCCTGATAGGATAAGCTTTCAATTTCAACCCTGTCGGCAACCATGAAAGCCGAATAGAAACCTAAACCAAAACGGCCTATGATCTCATTGGCGTCTTTAGCTTCTTTGAATTTTTCCATGAACTCCTCAGCGCCTGAGAAAGCGATCTGGTTAATATATTTCTTGATCTCATCGGCGGTCATACCGATACCATTATCAGAAATGGTAATGGTCTTTTTCTTTTCGTCGAAAGCTACCTCAACACGCAGGTCGCCGATGTCGCCTTTTACCTGGCCTAAGGAGCTCAATCGCTTTAATTTCTGGGTTGCATCAACTGCGTTTGATACCAACTCTCGCAGAAAAATTTCATGATCAGAGTACAGGAATTTTTTGATGATCGGGAAAATGTTCTCGGTGTGTATCGAGATCGTTCCTTTTTCTTGCATAATCTATAATTGTTATTGTAATTGAAAATTTGTCTGAATCAGAATTTACAGAATTTTAAAATTGACAGAATGCTATCGCATCAATTTTGAAAATTCTGTAAATTCTGATTCAGACAGCTTTCCTCAAGCAGCGTTCCAAAGGTCAGGGTATTGTCAAATTGGCAGGTTGTGATAGAGTTAAGTGGTTGATTGAGTTGATTAAGTTGAATGGTTAACTTAAATCAACAACTCACTTAATCAACTCCTTGGATATTAATCGCAACCTTTCATCGGTTTCCTTATCCGTAATATTTCCTTGAGCATCAATTTTCGTCCTGACAAACGGTAGCAGCAATGTAGTTGCCGGATCGAGTTTGGCATCAATGGCGCCTAAAATTTTGATCATTGCGTCATGGGCGTTTTCGCCGCTGGTGGATGCAGTTATCAATGCCGTAGGTTTGCCGGAAAAGGAACCGCTGGATACCGTCCAGTCGAGTGCATTTTTCAAAGCACCGGGAACGCCGAAAGCATATTCAGGAGTGCAGATAATAATGGCATCTGCTTCAGCTAATTGATCGCGTAATTCAATAACCGGCTGTGGCGGATGTTCATTGTCCAGGCCCGGATCAAATGCCGGCATTGTACTCAGACCGTCATACAAATTGTAGTTTATTTCAGGAGGCAATTGCTTGCCTATAAACTCCAAAATACTATGATTGGACGATCCTTTACGCAGACTGCCGGAGATAGCGAATATGTTTTTCATGTTTCAATATTAACAGGCAACCGCATACTATTTGCTCAAATTGGAAATTATGGCGTTAGGTTGATAATCCATAGCAAATGATGGAATTAATTAACTTTTATGATAAATTTAACACACAATAACTATCCTTTACTGTTGGGATGCTACTATAAACTTAATAAGATGTTATTAATTAATTTAAAGCGGCTTTCGTGTATTGCCATGGTTGCCACCATGATGATTGCCACGTCATTTGCACAGCAAAAGCATAATCCGGAGAAGGCTGACATTAAGCCTGTTGGGATTGTTAAAGGCCTTTCGGACCAGGCTTTGCTCGAAGTTGTGCAAAAACAAACCTTCCGTTATTTCTGGGAGTTTGGACACCCGGTAAGCGGACTGGCACGTGAGCGCGACAATACCGTGAAAGCGCAATACTATTGGGATTATATCAATGAGGCTGACGGCCAGCCAAATTTCAGTAAAGGTACTTTTGGGCCTGAAGCCTGTGCTATTGGCGGTACAGGGTTTGGCATACTCTCCACGGTAGTTGCGGTTAACCGTGGATGGATAGGCAGGGACACTGCCTTAAAACGCTTGGTGAAAATTGTCGACTTTTTAATAAAAGCCGACTGTTATCATGGGATATATCCGCACTTTATGAATGGTGTTACAGGGAAAACCATTCCGTTTGGCCGACTTGATGATGGCGCTGATATTGTTGAAACGTCCTACCTGTTTATGGGATTGCTGACAGCACGCCAATATTTCAACGGTAATACTTCGCTCGAGAAATACTTTCGTAACCGTGTAAACGATATGTGGCATGATGCTGACTGGAACTGGCATAGCAAAGGCGGAAACGAACACCTGTATTGGCATTGGAGCCCGAGAAACGATTTTGATATGAACTTTCCGGTGTTTGGTTATGATGAGGCGCTGATCACTTACATTGTTGCCGCCTCGTCAGAAACGCATCCTATTTCGAAAGAACTTTATGAGAACTCGTGGGTAAAGGGCAGCGGCTGGAAAAATGGCAAAAAATATTATGGAATTACATTGCCATTGGGCAATTATGACGGCGGCGGTCCGCTATTTTTTGAGCAATACACCTACATGGGTATCGATCCTAATGGCCTGAAAGATGATAATGGTATTGACTATGCAGAGCAAACCAAAAATCATACGCTTATTAATCGCGCTTACTGCATCGCTAACCCAAAGAAATTTAAAGGGTATGCCGCTGATTGCTGGGGACTTACTGCGGGCGATAGCTTTAAAGGATATGTGGCCCATTGCCCCGAAGACGACAGGGGAGTGATACAACCAACAGCTGCTTTATCATCATTTCCATATACACCTGAATATTCCATGCAGGCACTTAGGCATTTTTACTATGACCTGGGCGATAAGATATGGGGGCCTTATGGTTTTGCTGATGGCTTTAGTGAAACACATAACTGGTATGCCAAAACCCATTTGGCAATAGATGAAGGCCCGATCGTAGTAATGATAGAAAATTATCGTACCGGGCTGATCTGGAAACTATTTATGAATTGCCCCGAAATAAAAGACGGGTTGAAAAAGTTGGGCTTTACCA
>JBQCEA010000538.1:0-6252 GCA_051960695.1 Mucilaginibacter sp.
ATGTACTTCTTTTGTGCCAACAATCCTGATATAGCAACAGGACCGACGATCGGCAGGAACCTGCCAAAGAAGATCACAATACCGGCGCTTACATTCCAGAAGACATTGTTATCGGCCAAACCCTCAAAGCCAGACCCGTTGTTGGCATTACACGACACATATTGATACAGCATTTCCGAAAAACCGTGATAGCTTGGATTATTGAGCCATGCGGATGGCTTCACCGCCCAGTTGATATTTGGATAAGTATAGAATATATAACAGGCTAAAGCAGTACCCCCTTTGATCAGCAGCGGACTGAGCAGGGTGATAATGGCTGCGATCTTTACCTCTCGCGCCTCAACCTTGTGCCCCATAAACTCAGGCGTACGGCCTACCATCAATCCTGAGATGAAGACTGCGATGATGAGATAGATGTAATAGTTAAGAAAACCGACACCGTCGCCGCCGAAGAAACCATTGATCATCATGGCCAATAATTCCCAGCAGCCGGTTAAAGGCATCATGCTATCATGCATACCATTTACTGATCCGGTAGATGTTACGGTGGTCAACGTACTCCAATAAGCCGTTGCAGCTGGACCGAAACGTACTTCCTTGCCTTCCATAGAACCGGTAGCCTGGGTAATACCCATTTTGGCTATCTCCGGATTGCCTCCAACCTCGCTTACTATGGATGGGATCATGAGCATCAGTGTTCCTGCCAGCATTACGCCGAAGATGATCCAGCCCAATTTTTTTCTGCGGACAAAGAAGCCAAGCGCAATGATCATCCCTACAGGAATAATAAACTGGGAGGTGATCTCGGTTATATTGGTTAAATAGTTAGGGTTTTCGAACGGGTGTGCCGAGTTTGCGCCAAACCAGCCGCCGCCATTAGTGCCGAGGTGTTTAATAGCGATCATCTGTGCTGCCGGGCCCCGTGATTGCGTAATAGTATCGCCCTGCAATGAAATGAATTTATCCTTAGCAGCATAACTGCTTGGTGTGCCATTGAAAGTTAATATTAAAGCAACTACTATGGAAAGCGGAAGCAATAACCTGGTAATTGATTTGATAAAAAAGTTCCAGAAGCTGCCGAGATCAGTTGTGGTTTTGTCCCTGAAGGCTTTAAATACAGCCACAGCACAAGCCATACCTGTTGCAGCGCTGGTAAATTGCAGAAACATGAAGATAAAATGCTGGGTAAGATAGGTTGCACCTGTTTCGCCCGAGTAATCTTGCAGGTTACAATTGGCCAGAAAGCTGATGATAGTATTAAAGGACAGGTCTGGCGTCATGCCGGGATTGCCATCGGGATTTAATGGTAGCTTATCCTGGTATATCAGCACAAAAAAACCATATAATACCCACAGGATATTAATGGTAAGCATGGCTTTCAGGAACTGTTTCCAGTTCATGTGTTCATTAGGGTTCACGCCTCCGAGCGTGAATATCCATTTTTCAATGGGCTTCAGAAAGTCGGTCCAAACTTTTTCGCCGGCATACATTTTCGCCATGTACTTACCCAGCAGTGTCGCTATGGCAAGCGTAATGGCGAATGTTATGATTATTCCAGTTAGTTCTGTGTTCATAGCATCGGATTAAAATTTTTCGGGTTTCAGCAGTACATATACCATGTAGATGAAAACCGCTATTGAGGTAATGAATAATGCGGTCATGAGCTTTAAATTTTTTCGAACCAGTCGATTGATTTGTATGACAGCCAGCACATTACGATGATGGCTGCAAAAAGATAAATGGTGAGCATAGTTTTAATTTTTGGTAAGGATTTGTTGGATAGTTATTTAGTGTTTGAAAAGTTTAATTTTAAATAGATGACATAGACAACAGCCGCAGCTATCAGCCACAAAAAGACTGTTAAGATTATATTCTGAAGCCGTATCTGATGGATTGCCTTTTCATCTTCGGCACCATTTACCAAAATGGTGCCCCTTCAAATGCAGCTGCCGGTAAACGCATAAAGGATGGGGAAAAGGCACTATTTATTTTTGGCACGAGAAATTTAAGCCAGAGGAGGCTTATCAAAATGATAGGGTTTTATCAAATTGAGAATCAGGTTTGCCTCGCCATAACTCCCTCTCCAAATGGAGAGGGGCGCTAAAACAAAAGGTCCTCTGCACTGAAGGGCCTTTAAGTTAAAAGTTAAGAAAAAGATATTAATGTTCGTGGCGGGATAATTCAGATTTGTGCAATTCTATTAGGCTGCCTTCTTCGTCAATGGCATAATTCGCATGGGCTATATTCCTATCGACCTTCAGGACTTTGGATTTACGTCTAGATGGGCCTCTCAATGGGACGATGATAATTGCGAACAGTACAATCACCTTTAAAATAATAAGCATACGTTTTCAGATTGTTTGGTAGCGATTATGCAAAGCCCGTACCTATTCCAATCCGTATTCCTTCAATTTGCGGTATAAAGTAGCTATTCCAATATTAAGAAGACGGGCTGATTCGGCACGGTTGCCATGCGTGTGGTTCAGTACACGTTGAATATGCAATTTCTCGATAGCCGACAGATCAAAGGCTGATAAACCATGACCTGACTTTACAGGCTGAGCATGTTGTATCTCATAGGGCAGCAGCGTCTCGTCCAATTCGTGGTTATCACATAAAATGACCGCTCTTTCTATCACGTTTTTCAACTCGCGGATATTCCCCGGCCAATTATACGCTTCTATTTTCTCAATAAATGAATCAGCCATTTTCGTGATCTGCTTATTTACTTTCGATGCAAAATATTGCATAAAGTATCCGGCCAGCAAAGGGATATCTTTAGCGCGTTCACGTAATGCAGGCAGAACAATTTGAAAAACAGACAAACGGTAATAAAGATCAGAGCGGAAGTGATTGCTTCCTATTTCGGCTTGCAGGTCACGGTTAGTAGCAGCCAATATGCGCACATTTACCTGTGTAGGCTTAGTATCACCTATCTTTAAAAATTGCTGTGATTCTAATACACGCAATAATTTAGCCTGCAGTTCCGGGTCAAGCTCACCCATCTCATCCAGGAATATTGTACCGCAGTTAGCTTCCTCAAAAAGACCTTTTTTGTCTTTTGTGGCACCGGTAAATGAGCCTGCTTTATGGCCGAATAATTCACTTTCCAATAGCTCTTTGGTAAAGGCGCTGCAATTGACCGCAACGAATGGCTTGCCTCTGCGGTTGCTCGCCTGATGAATGGCTTCAGCAAATATTTCCTTGCCGGTGCCGGTCTCTCCAAGTAACAGAACAGTAGTATCCGTAAGGGCGACCTTTTGCGCAAGCTTAATAGCATCGGTAATGGCTGCCGACTTACCAATGATGCGCTCGAAACCAAATTTATCATTCAGCTTATTCTCCAGTTCATAAACACGCTGCTGCAAAAGGGCCTTATCCATAGCCTTGCTTACCAGCGGGATGATCTTTTCGTTATCATCACCCTTTGTAATATAATCAAAGGCCCCAAGCTTGATGGCCTTTACGCCGTCATTAATCGTTCCGAAAGCAGTCAGCACGATGATCTCAGTCAACGGCCAGCCTTTTTTGATCTGCTCTGTAAGTTCGATGCCATTGATATCCGGCAGCTTTACATCACTTAATATTACATTGACAGGTTCGTTGTGTAATTTTTTTAAACCTTCCTTTGCTGTTGATGCCGTAATAACATCATACCCTTCGAGTTGAAGAATGCGTGCGAGCAAGTTCCGTAAGCGGTCCTCGTCGTCAATGATCAATAGCTTGCCCTTTTGCATATAGCAAAAGTGGGAAAAACTCTCCGTGTAATAAATTTTTTGACTTGCACCAAGATCACATGTACTCATTTGTTTATACCGACAGATGGCAACATATGTGAATAAAAGGTCTATGCTTTAATAGCTTGATGTAATGAGGACTGATATTTAAAGCGTAGTTCACCTACAATTTTGTAAGGCCTACCAATAGAACAATACAATTGGCAATTCACCATTAATTTGATAATAAACATATAATTGAAGATGGTTTGAAAGCGAACTGCAAGCCTATGTCTTTGTAAATCCATATTCCTTCAACATCCGGTATAAAAAAATGGCAATGCCGGTGTTCAGAAGTCTACGCGACTTTGTGCTATATTCAATTTAAAAAGTGTTCGACAATCGAACACTCCACGCTTACTTTTTTGTATGGTATTAAAAAGCATTGCGCTTTTCTCTTAAAAAAACGAGCTCAAAACTGATTCAAGTAAAAGGATCGAACATTGGTACCTATCTGATTTTCAACTTACTAACAAACGACAGCAAAGAAATCACGTGTTCGACCTGAATCCCTCCGGCTCCACTATCAAACACCGTAATTTATTGATAATCAGTTATTTAAATCAATATATTGCGGTGTTTTTATTGCATGAGATTAAATACAAAACACTGATAATCAGCATTTTGTGTTCTATACCCTACGAGTTCCATTAGCTTAATTATCAGAATCACAACTAATTAATTATCAGCAATTTATACCCACTATTCATTTTACGATACCCTTAAAAGCATTCTGCAGTTACAAAAGCGATGGAAAAGTTATTGGAATGAGAAACACTGATGTTCCAGGATACAATACCTCTATGCTTTGCTGCTTCATCAACCCCGTTTTTGATTTCAACAAAAGGTCGGCCAGTCTGATCTGCAAAATTTCGATGTCAGTTAAAGCAATGCCATCTATCATCCCGGTGCCAAGGCATTTCAAAACAGCCTCCTTACCGGCAAATCTACCTGCGAGAAATTTTTCGGTTAATGCAGGGTGAGCTAAACTAAGTTCTCTATCTGAAAATATTTTTTTAAGATACGTCTTGAGGAAATCCAGCCTAATCATCGTCACTTTTAACGATATAGGTATTATTGATATGCCCCTTACCAAATTTTCATAGCGGTCACGCTATAGGTTATACCAAAATTTGAGGCGATATTGAGTAATTAGGATTGACTATAAGGCATAAATGTTACGTTATAAGTGTTTAAAACGCTTAATTCACTTTATGAAAAGCCGATTTGCTGGAATAATTAGGCAATGCTTATTTTTTATATTCCCGGTACGCACCAAACCTGGCCAATTGGTCTTCACCTAACTGTTCAGGTATGGGAAAAGGTGATGTATTCAATTTCTTACAGATCTGTATCCAAAGATCTGTTCGGGTGTATGTTTGGTGCACTTTCTGAAATGGTGTCGATAATAGCAGATCTTTAGCCGCTTGCGGTTCATTTTTATCAATAAAAAGCTGAACTTTCCGTTCTATAATCCATTCGTCCTTCAACGCCCCCACTTTTGCCAGCCATTCTTCACGTTCAGCAAGCGTTTGCGGGCCTATCTGTCTTAATACTTTATCCCGTTCAACGATTACCTGAGGGTGAATTTGCAGCCAGGGCTCAGTTACATCTTCAAAAGCTTTACGTGCACCGGCAATGTCACCTTTTTGTTGAAGCAATCTTGCCAAAAGAACTTTGGTCAAGCCATTTTTTGTACCTGAAAGAACCTGAATGGCTTTGTCCGCCTTACCTCTTCCGGCAAGCCATGTTCCATAATAAAACTTCCAGCTATCGGCAGTAGTTCCCTGGGTGTTAGTAATAACCCACCTAAAGGAAGCATCCAGGTTCTCTATTCCTGATGGCGGCCAAAGATCGAGATCTATTGCTGGAGGCGGCGGCGGAGAGGTTTTCTTTTGATATGCGGTCCAAAGATTTTCCCATACTTGTACACTCTCCTTTCGGGCCCATTCAAAAAGCGGCACCTCTTTAACCGGCCTTAACGATTCGGCAGGCACTTTTAGTTTGTAAATATCCAAAGCTTTATCAGCAGGTATCCAGTATTCTGTATGCCACCTGGTCTCGCCCGGCTTTAATTGGACTTTGATGGACTGGTCGCCCAATGGGCCACCTTGAATTTCAAGATATTGCTGCCTTTTGGCAGTGCTTAACATAGACCATGCTGTATCTCCGGCAACCCCGTAACTCCACAATTTCATACCGGGAGCAACAGATTCTTTGGCTATATGATACAAACCCGTGCCTAATGACGGCGTAAATGCACCAAAGGCATTTGCATCTTTGCTCTCCCAAAAATATCCGGTCATTTCCTTAATGTCTGATTGCGTTTTAGGCCCTTGTGTTTCCCAATCTATGGTATCCACTTTTGATGAGTGGGACAATACCCTTCCTTTTGGAAAATAAAAACGTGTATCAGGCGCGGATGGAATGGCCGCATTTGACCATGACATCCACGGATATGCCTCTGTTCCCGGAT
>JBQCEA010000539.1:0-4946 GCA_051960695.1 Mucilaginibacter sp.
TCGGCTTGTGCCCTGTCGCGTTCATTCTGACGGTTTTGCGCCATCATAATAATGGGAGCAGCATAAGCTGCTTGTGTTGAAAAGACGAGGTTTAACAATATGTAGGGATAAGGATCCCACCGTCTTGTGACGATCAGTACTACATTTAATATCATCCATGCAGCTACTATTAGCGTTTGCCAAATAATAAAGCGCCATGAGCCCATGCCATTAGCAACTGAATCAGCCAGCTTTTGGCCGAAATTTAACGAGTCTTTGTGCAGTTGGTGCCAGGTTCTACCGTTTGCCATAAGATTTAAAAGGGGTTTTAAGTTGCGCTAAATATAAATAATAAGCAGTGCTAAAATCATAGCATAAAAAAAGAGTTTTTGAAAAAATCAAAACTCTTTTCACACTCACATTAATTAAACTTACATTAAAATCAGTAACCACGATAATAGTGGTAATGATGATCATGATGATAGCCGTGGCCCTCACGAACAATGCATCCCGATGTTACTGATATGATCAAACTTGTTAAAAGCGCTAAACCTACAATTTTCCTTTTCATGATATGGTAATTTATAACCGGTATTTATCTGCCGATTGTTACAGGTTTGATTGTATTTGAAACAAAAGGATTAATTCGGTAGGTAATTGAAGTTCAATTTTAATTTCGTTTTAATGCGATACTGAATATGTAAGTGCTTTTATATTTTTTCAATTTTATGACGTTTTTTGTCAAAATACACCTAAAAAAGTTAAAGTTCATCACTTTTTATTTTTCAAGGCAACACGCAATTTATTGCGATATTTATAATTAATATATATATTTAAGTATAAATTTTGCTATGTTGTGTTTTTAATAGCCGTTAATTTATTAATTTTTCAAAACGTATTACAAACTCCTTACGTAATATATACATTTGGCGGGCTTTAAATTACCTTGTTTTGTAAGAGGCGAAGCCGAAACTAAAAAAGACAAAGAACTGTTCAATACAGAGGTTTTACCTGTACTTATATTACAAAAATGTTGATCACAGTTTTAGAGGTTACTGCATTGCTGGCAATTATTATTGCACCGCTTGCAGGCCCCGCAAAGAAGAAGAAAAAAACCAATTTGGTTAATGATACCGACGTTACCAATGCCCATTACGCTATTGATGAGGATGGTAACCTGGTAGAAATATATAGCCGGAAATTATCCGGGCACGAACATTAAACTTCTCTCATAATTCTCAATTTAACTGATGTAAAGCCTGACGGATTCCGCAGGCTTTTTTTGTGCGTGTACTTTTGGATGGACGGTAAATAATATCCATTTTTGAAATTGATGAAATTGCCTATGTTAAGATCGACATCCATTTTTTTATTGACCGCCTTTTTTTCGGTGACAGCATTTGCGCAGTCAAAAGATACGAGCCTCAAACATTCGCCAATAAAAACCATTAGCGATGAAAAATATAACATGTTATTAAAGGGAGAAGACTTTGACAACATGTCGCAGGTTGCCGAAATGAATCACTATCCCTTACCTGAGAAAGCTTTAAAATACAAAGTGCAGATCGGGCTTAATCCGGGTCAGATCACCAAATTAAAGGCTATAGCCTCCGGACTACAACGAAAGAAGGTAGAAATGGGGGATAATATTATTCGCAACGAAAAAATGCTGGACAGTTTATTCCATAGTCATAAGGTTGTTGATGGAACAATTATATTTTATACCAATAGGTATGGATTGTATTTAGGCGAATATAGAAACGCCATTTTACAGGCTTGTTATAAAACGCAGGACATTTTGAGCGATACCCAGATCAAAAGATTAGAAGAGTTGGAGAAGGAGAATTGATTAGTTGATTAAGTTAAGTTGTTGCAGATCCATTGCATAAGCTATTTGTTAAACAAATAAAACGAAATCAACTGAATCAACTCATTCAACCATTCAACTAAATTTACGTAACTTTGCTGCCCGTTACAACGCGTATGAAGATCACTTTTGATTTCGAAAAGCCTTTAGCTGATCTGCAGCAGCAGATAGATAAAGTAAAACAGGTTGAAGAAAAAACCAAAGTAGATATGTCTGCAACCCTGAACGAGTTGCAGGAAAAATTCGAAAAAACCAAAAACGAAATATATACCCATCTTACAGGCTGGCAAAGGGTTCAGATATCACGTCATCCGGAAAGGCCATATACCTTACAGTATCTTGAATTAATGTGCGATGATTTTATTGAATTGCACGGCGACCGTACGGTAGGCGATGATAAGGCTATAATTGGTGGTTTCGGTTCCATGAATGGCGAAACGGTGATGTTTATCGGTCATCAGAAGGGGCGTAATACTAAAGAAAGGCAATACCGCAATTTCGGCATGGCAAACCCCGAGGGTTACCGCAAAGCGTTACGACTAATGAAGCTTGCCGAAAAGTTCAATAAACCTATTGTTACACTGATCGATACCCCTGGGGCATATCCTGGCTTAGAGGCTGAAGAGCGTGGTCAGGGTGAGGCTATCGCCCGCAATCTGCTGGAAATGGCCGTATTGCGCGTGCCGGTTATCTGTATTATTATTGGTGAAGGTGCCTCTGGCGGTGCTTTGGGCTTAGCCATTGGCGATAAAGTATGTATGCTCGAAAATTCGTGGTATTCGGTTATTTCTCCCGAAAACTGTTCAACCATACTTTGGAAGACCTGGGAAAATAAAGAAAGAGCTGCTGAAGTATTGAAGCTTAGCTCACCAGAAATGTTGAAAAACAAGCTGATAGATGGCGTAGTTAAAGAACCACTCGGTGGTGCACACCAGGACCCCGTAGCCATGGCAACCATTCTTAAAAAGCATTTAATAAAAGACCTAAAAGAACTGAAAGCCCGCAATGTAGACGAGCTTGTGAACGAAAGGATCGATAAATTCTGCTCGATGGGGGTGGTAGTTGAAGAATAGAAAGTGCTTTAAGGACGTTTTTCACGGCTTCGGGGGAATTTTCACTTTTTTCAAATTAGATTTTAATCTTAAAATTTTCGTCCTATATTTGCACTCCGTTTCAGGGAGGATAACAAACTGAAGGGAAATTGTCCGATAGTATAAGGGTAGTACAAGTGATTTTGGTTCATTTAGTCTTGGTTCGAATCCAGGTCGGACAACATTAGAATTTCGGATTTCGAATTTTCAATTCAGAATTGAAAGTTGGGTCCGAAATTTTTTTTACAGGTTAGGTAGCAGATTAGTAGGATAAATCCGAAATTGGATTTTCTAAAGATCTGAAATCAAAAGAACGATGCCATTACAGTTTAACCCCATAAAGCTATTTGCAGGTTCGGCAACTACCGAGCTTGCTCGTAAAATAGCAGAAGCGTACGGCAAAGAATTAGGAGAGGTAGTTGTATCGCGCTTTAGCGATGGTGAATTCCAGCCTCATTTCAATGAAACGGTGCGCGGTTGTGATGTATTTTTAATACAGTCGACTTGCCCACCTACCGACAACCTGTTAGAACTATTGATGATGATTGATGCTGCACGACGCGCATCGGCACATTATGTAACAGCGGTTATTCCGTATTACGGGCTGGCCCGCCAGGACAGAAAAGATAAGCCGCGTGTGGCTATCGGTTCAAAACTGGTGGCTAATTTATTGGTAGCTGCAGGTATCAACCGTATCATGACAATGGACCTGCACGCAGCACAGATACAGGGGTTCTTTGATATACCGGTCGACCATTTGGATGCGTCGATCATTTTTGTCCCATACATCAAAAGTCTTGGTTTGGAAAGCCTGACCATTGCTTCGCCTGATATGGGCGGCTCATACAGGGCGCGTACTTTTGCAAAATTCTTTAATGCAGAAGTAGTGATCTGTGACAAACGCCGTAAGCGTGCAAATGAAATTGAGTCAATGACACTGATAGGTGATGTAACTGACCAGGATATTGTATTGATAGATGATATTTGCGACACCGCAGGCACACTGGCTAAAGCCGCAGGCTTGATCATGGAGCGTGGGGCACGGAGTGTAAGAGCTGTATGTACTCATCCTGTATTATCAGGTAATGCTTATGAAACGATCGAAAAGTCGGTGTTAACTGAATTGATCGTGACTGATACCATACCGCTCAGGCAGCCCAGCAAAAAGATAAAAGTATTATCAACTGCCGAACTGTTTGCCAAAGCGATATTAAATGTGAACGAACACGGCTCTATAAGCCAGTTGTTTAAGGTGGAATAAATTAGCTTATTGTTCATAGATCATAGTTCGTAGAGACCGGTCAGTGACATAAGTATAAAGATAAAATAGTAGTGAGTTCGGTTTTACCATGAACTATGAACCACCAACTATGAACTTAAAATAAACAAATAAATAAAATGAAATCAATTGCTATTAGCGGTTCTCCAAGAGAGAACGTAGGGAAACGCGACGCTAAAGAACTGCGTTACCAGGGCTTGGTGCCTGCAGTACTTTACGGTGGGAAAGAACAAACCCACTTTGCAGTGTCCGCAGCTGATTTGAAGCCGGTTATTTATACTCCGGATGTTCATTTCATCGACATTACTGCTGGAAATGTAAAAGCTCAGGCTATTATCCAGGACATTCAATTTCACCCGTTGACAGAGCAGATCCTGCATGTTGACTTTTTGCAACTGGATGAGAAAAAACCTATTGCCATCGAAATTCCGATCCGTTTAACCGGTACTTCACCTGGCGTTAAAATGGGTGGTAAATTAGTGCAGAAATTACGTAAGCTGCGTATCAAAGCTCTTCCAAAAGATCACTTAGATACTATCGACGTAAGCATCGAAGGCCTTGAAGTAGGTAAATCAGTACGTGTTGGCGACTTGAAATTCGACAAGCTGACCATCACTAATGCTGCTGAAGATACTATCGTATCAGTAACTACTTCACGTGCATTACGTCAGGCTGAAGAAGCAGCAGCTAAAAAATAATAGCGGCCCCTAACCCCTGAAGGGGAATGATT
>JBQCEA010000540.1:0-18969 GCA_051960695.1 Mucilaginibacter sp.
TTTAACCGGGTATTGATCTTACGGATCATCTCTTCACCGTCAGAAGCCTCAAAAAGGATGGAATATCTATTAAGATTATTCACAAGAGCAGCTATGCCACTCCTGAACAGGCGGTGGTCATCAACCAATGCGATTTGGATGTGGCTGT
Source organism: Mucilaginibacter sp. (assembly GCA_051960695.1). Lineage (GTDB taxonomy): Bacteria > Bacteroidota > Bacteroidia > Sphingobacteriales > Sphingobacteriaceae > Mucilaginibacter. Next base: position 149 of record JBQCEA010000540.1, read on the forward strand.
CCATCAGTATAAAATTGTTGTTTAGGGTCGAGCCTGATCTCCACACAACAACCCTTTCCCGGAGAACTATCTACAACTGCCTCACCTCCGATAAGGGCTGCACGGTTCTTCATATTTCTTAAACCTGAACCACTTTTACTTTCAAGCTGCTCAGTAAAAAATCCGGAACCATCATCCTTAAGGCTTAAGTTAAAAAAATCATGATGATATTTCAAATTGATTTCAAATTGCCTGGCGTTGGCATGTTTAAGTGCATTATTTAATGCCTCCTGGAAAATTCTGAAAAGCACAAGCTCGCGCTGCTCGCCCAATGAATAGCGTTCTCCTTCTACAGCAAATGAAATTCCGATTAGGCCGCTTTTATTTATCCGCTCGGTTTCCTTCTCAATTGTAGGCACTAAGCCGATGGAATTAATATGTTCGTAACTTAAACTTTTTGAAAGATCGCGCAGATCGGTGATCGCCCTCGAGATCAATTCGCGGCTTTCATTTATTTTCATTTGCCTGGTATCATCAGCAGCATTTTTAACGGATGCCAATGTTAATTTTACAAATGAAAGTACCTGGGTAATATTGTCGTGTATCTCCCTGCTGATATGCTCAAGCGTTTGTTCCTGAACTTCAAGTTGTGTTTTGAGCAATTCCTGCCGGAATGATGCTTCGCGTTCATCCTGCTCCTGTTTATTCTTTAACTGTTTGTTTCTATATAATACTACGAAATATATAACCGAACTGGCCAAAAAGGCAAAGAAAACACCGGTCAGCAAAACCGCTGTTCCAACACTATCTTCTTGAATTAACGGGGCCGACATATCTGAATGCCAAGGTAACTATTATCATTTATAAATTAAATGAGAGTTGTGCAATAGTTAAATACATTCCGGATATTTCTTTCAGCAGATCATTGATAGACCTTTATTTCCAGATGCCGTTGTTTTTCAACCCACACGGCTACTCCCAGCAATAAGTTCAGCATAATCTCCGCTCCGTCCCAAAAATAAAATATGACCGGATTGTAATGGTGTGTACTTAAATAATTGATCAGCGCATAATTTAAAAACATGATCGCCGAAAAAAATAATATTGCCGTGTTGTACCAGAATATGCCTTGCTTCATAATGTTAAGCTGTATCGGGTAAAGCAGCATCTGCTTAAATAATAAAATGGCGAATATGACAAGGAGTATCTCGGTCACAACCATCACATTTGAGGGAAATATGGTTCTTATGGGCTGTAAATAAATGGCATTCAATAAGAAAAAAATAACCACCAAAGCTGTAAAAAGCAGAATTACATTCCTGGTGAGCTTGTTGACAAACAAATAGTAGTAAATAAACGCAAAAAAAAGAAAATCACTGATAGATACAATATGCAAAACCGGTGCATTGTTATGATACCGCTCCACCACATAAATATTCGCAACGTTAAATCCGAAGGTAACTACCAGATAAATACATAATAATTTAAACGGTATGGCCTGCTTTTTAAAACAGGCCACACCAACAATTGCGATAATAAAAGATACTATTAAAATAATTTTATTCATTATTCGGCTAAGATCTTAAGAGCAATACGGCGGACATGGCGGCGGACTGCTATAGGTATCTCCGGTACTTTCATACGGCTTTACAGAACCGGTCTGAGTAGCTACAGACCCTGAATAAACCATTGTGCAAACTTTATCCGGTTTGCCTGCAAAATCCGGATGCTTTGCTAAATGTACATGAATTCCATCAACCTTTGGGTCCTTCAGGATGTTTTCTAAACTTTCCCTGTTTAAAAAGAATCCATTAAGATGTTGTCCTTCCGGCGTTTTTAAAGCATGTTCGCCAGCTTCTTTGTTCTGGTTACGATACTCCTGGATCAAACTCTGAGCTTGCCCTGGATCAATTTTTGAGGCCATGATTTTACGGTTTAAGTTGATATCCGCTGCAAGATATTAATATAGCAAGTAAAATTATACCGTGTTTTCACGGTATTTTCGGCCAAAACGCAATAAAAATGTCGTAAAAAGAAAGTTGAAGTAATAAAGCTGGAAAAATGTTATCCTTCCAGAAGAAAAACAAAAAGTTCTTTAGGGCCGTGTGCGCCCATAACAAGTGTCTTTTCAATATCAGCCGTACGGCTGGGACCGGTTACATTGGTGATCATAGATGGTAACTGGCTGCCATATTTGTTTTTGATGAGTTTAAATGCATCTTTCAGATCTGTTACCAGTTGAGACGTATAAGCCAAGACAATATGTACAGGAGGGTAAATGCTTAATCTTCTACCGGCTATTCCGGCATTAGAAAGTAATATGCTGCCGTTGCGTGCTATCAAGGATTCGCAAAGGGTAAAACCAACTTCAGCTTCTTCAAAATCCTTGTCAGTTTCAAAATAGGGGTAATCATACCTTGCCAATACTTCCTGCAAGGCAGGTTCCCAGCAGTATATTTTGTGCCATTTACGGTTTTCGGCAAGGTTAAGTAAGGAATCTATAAACTGTATCTCATCTTCGCAAAAAACAAACTGGCCGCCAACATTAGTAAATTCTTCCGCGAATACGATCTCCTTCATTTCATCTAAAGGAGGATAGTGGGATTGATCGTCAAGATTAGGATAGGGATTATCCCGCTTTTCAAGCAAAGCTTTACGCACTTTTTTAAGCAGCTTCTCTTTTGATGTAGTGATATCCCGCATTTTGAGGTCTGGAACTAAAGTTAAAAGTCCTAAGTCATGAGCTTCTTCTGAAGAAACTTAAGACTTAAGACTTTATGAATTTAGAACTTAAGTTATTCTTTTTCGCCTTTGGCTTCTTTTTCTTCCGGATGCCTGTCAAATGTTCCCGAATGATCGGCAACACCTTCATGTACCAGGTTTCCGGCAGCGGCACCCTGGTCGCCACCTTCCGGACCATTTACAAACTCATCATAAGTGGTACGGTGGTCGAAAGGACGTTTGCCAAGTATCTCTTCCAGATCCGACTGGAACAAGATTTCCTTTTCAAGCAGCTTATTTGCCAATTTTTCAAGGCCTTCGCGCTTTTCGGTAAGTAATTTCTTGGTTAGATCGTAAACCTTATTTATCTGGTTACGCACTTCTTCATCGATCATTTCAGAGGTCTTTTCAGAATAAGGCTTGTTAAACTGATACTCACCCTGCGCATCGTTGAATGACACATTACCCACTTTATCATTCATACCATAAATGGTAACCATTGCATATGCCAGCTTGGTAATTCTTTCCAGGTCATTTTGTGCACCAGTTGATATTTTACCAAAAATAATGTCCTCTGCTACGCGGCCGCCCATGGTCATACACATGCCATCGATCAGTTGTTCAGTGGTATACAGAAACTGCTCTTTGGGCAGATATTGTGCATATCCCAGCGCTGCAACACCACGTGGTACAATAGATACTTTAACCAGTGGATCAGCATATTCCAAAAACCAACCAGCAATTGCGTGCCCTGCTTCGTGATAAGCTACGATACGTTTTTCTTCCGGAGAAATGATCTTATTCTTTTTCTCCAAGCCACCTATTACACGATCTATCGCATCCTGGAAATCCTGCATATCAACAGCCTCTTTATTTTTACGGGCAGCAATTAGTGCAGCTTCATTACATACGTTAGCTATCTCCGCACCTGCAAAACCTGGTGTTTGTGCCGACAATTTCTTGGCATCCACGCCTTCGGCCAGTTTAACCGGCTTCAAGTGTACTTTAAATATCTGCTCACGGCCTACCAGGTCTGGTTTATCGATAGACACCTGCCTGTCAAAACGGCCCGGACGCAATAACGCTGAGTCTAATACATCAGGACGGTTAGTAGCAGCCAGGATAATGATACCTGAATCTGTACCGAAACCATCCATCTCTACCAGTAATTGGTTCAGCGTATTTTCGCGTTCATCATTACCACCTACGATGTTATTTTTACCGCGGGCACGGCCAATAGCATCGATCTCATCGATGAAAATGATACATGGCGCTTTATCTTTTGCCTGGCGGAACAGGTCACGGACACGGGATGCACCTACACCCACAAACATTTCCACGAAATCAGAACCTGAAAGTGAGAAGAAAGGCACCTGGGCTTCGCCTGCAACGGCTTTTGCTAACAAGGTTTTACCTGTACCCGGCGAACCGATCAACAAAGCTCCTTTAGGGATCTTACCACCCAGGTTGGTATATTTCTTTGGATTTTTCAGGAAATCTACGATCTCCATCACTTCCTGTTTTGCTTCTTCCAAACCAGCTACATCATTAAAAGTAACTGATACCTGGGCTTCTTTATCAAACAAGGTTGCTTTTGATTTACCAATGTTGAATATCTGGCCACCCGGACCGCCACCGCTGCCACCTGACATACGGCGCATGATGAATATCCAAACAGCAGCAAATAAAACCACCATAATAATGCCCTGGAACAACCAGTTGCCTAAAATACTTTCGTGCTGAGTGTACTCAACGGGCACTTTGTCAGTTTCTGTAAAATCTTTTTCGGCGTTAGCAAGCGATTGGTTCAGAGTTTCATATGATGCATAGGTGAACTGATACTGCGGACCGGCATTGGGTGAGCCGGTTATCGTTTTCTGATCATTTACATCATTATACTGAGGTTTTTTAAGACTCTCTTTTTTTATGTATACCTCTGCTACAACAAGATCTCCATTTTTATAAACTACCAGTTTTTCAACATCATGCTGTTTAAGCATAGTTGCTTCAAAAGTTTGATAACTTATTGTTTTTATCGGATTACTATTGGTATAATAACCTACAGCCAACAATATCATGATCACAATGGCATAAAGCCACATGATATTGAATTTCGGCGGTTTTGGCGCCGACTTCTTACTTGATATTTTTCGTAAAGGCTTAGGATTTTCTGATTTATTATCTTTCATTTCTTTACAAGCTCAAACTTACAATCATTATTATTTTAAAATTTATCAGGGTATTGCGAAGACGTGTTTGGAATTAAATTCGTGACGGTATAGATCAGGCGCTTTTATAATATTTTATTTCCGCATCTCCCCACAAATCCTCAATACCATAAAATTCACGCTTATCGGTTCTGAAAATGTGTATTACCACATCTATATAATCGAGCAATATCCATTCTCCGTATTCCAACCCCTCTTTACGCCATGGCTCTTGTTGTGTTGCTTTATATATTTCTTCTTCAACGCTATTGGCTATAGCTTTTACTTGTGTAGCTGAGTCGGCATTACATATCACAAAATAATCAGATACCGAACTAAATATATTACGAAGGTCTAACCTAATTATATCATTCCCCTTTTTTTCCTGTATGCCATATATGGCTAATTCAGATAGATAAGCGGATTCTTTTAACGCTTTGTTTTTTACCATCAAAAAGAATTAGTTTTGAACGCACTTGGTTTACACATTATTACTTTGCAAAATAACATATTTTCGGGATTATTTGTTGGACAAAATTTAATCACAATTCAACATGTTGATTCTACTAACAATTTTCTAAAAGATTTATTGTCAAATTCCAAGCCATTGCCTGATGGAACGGTCATTATGGCAGAAAGCCAGTATGCGGGCAGGGGCCAGCAGCAAAATAAATGGCATAGCGAGCCCGGCAAAAATTTAACGGTAAGTATATTACTAAAACCGTCTTTCCTTTCGGCAGCTCAACAGTTCGACCTGACACGGGCGGTGAGTTTAGGCATAATTAGCGCCCTGGAGCCGTTTTTAGGTGATAAACTGAAAATTAAATGGCCCAATGATATTTATTATGACAATGGTAAACTCGGTGGAATATTGATTGAAAACCTCCTTCGTGGAACACAAATAACCAACTCTGTTATCGGGATCGGTTTAAACGTAAACCAGGAAGTTTTTCTGCCCGGTGCTGCCAACGCAGTGTCAGTAAAACAAATCTTACACAGAGATTATGAATTGAAATTTATATTATCAGAGATTTGTAAAAATATTGAGGCAGTGTATTTAAACCTCAAAGCTGGTCATATTGACCATATAAGGAAAGCATATTTACAACGTTTGTATTGGCTGAATGAGCAACGAATGTTCCGAGTGAATGAACAGGTTTTTAAGGGCCGGATAGAAAATGTAAAAGATAATGGCCTGCTTGTTGTAAATAATGGCGCGGATACTTCAGAATATAATCAGAAAGAAATTGAATTTTTGAACAAATAATTAACTATAAATATGAAAAGGCTATTGCTCTTAATAACTGTATTAATAATTAGCACAGGCGCTTTTGCCCAGATAGAAAAACCTGTTAAATGGTCATACGCAGCTAAAAAATTGAATAACAATGAAGTTGTGGTATTTATGAGGGCTACTATTCAACCCGGATGGCACATCTATTCGCAAAATGTAAAAGATGGCGGCCCGATAAAAACTTCTTTTACATTTGCACCCTCAAAAGAATATGCCCTTGTTGGCACAACTGCCGAGCCAACGCCGGTGAGCAAATATGAGGATGCATTTAAAATGGATGTAAGCTATTTTGAAAATACAGTTACTTTTCAGCAAAAGATCAAATTAAAATCAGCGCGTATAACTGCTATAAAAGGCCAGCTGGAATACATGACCTGCAATAATAAAAAATGCCTTCCGCCTGAAGATGTTGACTTTTCGATCCCGCTGGGCAAATAATTATTGCTAAAGATGATATCACCAGATCACCAGAAGAAAGTGAAATTACTGTTGTATGTGCTGATTGCCTCTGTATTTTTATTTGCCGGGATAAATCAGGCAAAGGCTATACAGAAAAGCAAATCTGATACTGTATCATCCAGCGGGTTAACCTTTAGTGATGCTCCAGCCGATAGTCAGCAGGCCAGTGCAAAAAAGGATACCCAGGTTAAAAATACGCCATCAAAAACAATACATCCCCAAGTATCAGCTACCGCAAAACCGTCAAGTCTTTGGGGAACCTTCATTGTAGGGCTAATAGCGGGATTTCTTGCTTTTTTAATGCCTTGTATTTATCCGTTGTTACCATTAACGGTAAGCTTCTTCACCAAATTGGGTGGCAGTCGTTCCAAAGCCGTCGGATTGGCCCTATTCTACATGATCTCTATCGTGGTGATCTATGTAGGGCTTGCCATGATCCTGACGCTGCTTTTCGGGCCGGGCGTTTTGAATGATATTGCCACTAACGGGGTTTTCAATATTGTGATCTTCATTTTACTGGTAATGTTTGGCATTTCGTTCCTTGGAGCGTTTGAAATTACATTGCCAAGCTCGATGGTCAATAAGGTCGATGCCCTTTCAGACAAGGGCGGCGTTATCGGCATATTTTTCATGGCGCTTACCCTGGTTTTGGTTTCTTTCTCCTGCACAGCAGGTGTAGTGGCAACAGCTTTAAGCGATGCCTTTACAAAGGGCAGTGTGTTGGCCCCTATGGTTAGTATGCTGGGATTCTCCACCGCACTTGGTCTTCCTTTCGCTATTTCGGCGTTGTTTCCATCCGTCATACAAAGCTTGCCAAAATCGGGCAGCTGGCTCAACAGCGTTAAAGTGATATTAGGCTTGATAGAGCTGGCTTTTGCATTGAAGTTTCTTTCCAACGTCGACCTCGCCTACCACTGGAATTGGCTTGACCGCGAAGTGTATTTATCCGTGTGGATCGCCATTGGATTGATCATGGGCCTTTATCTAATGGGCAAGATCAAATTTTCACATGATAGCGATCTGAAATACCTTTCAGTCCCACGCCTTTTTCTCTCTATCGTGGTATTTGCTTTTGTGATCTATATGATCCCTGGCCTTTGGGGTGCACCTTTAAAGGTGATCAGCGGGTTTCTGCCACCGCCTGCTACACAGGATTTTGACCTGACACGTATAGCTGAGAATTCAACTGTAAGTTCCGGTTCATTACAGCAGGTTTCCATTAAGGAAAAGAAATATGCAGATCGTTATACCAGAATAAAGGTAAATGGCCTGGATTCATGGTATGATTATGATCAGGCCCTGCAGGTATCCAAAGAATTACATAAACCTATCCTGATCGATTTTACGGGTTTTGCTTGTGTGAACTGCCGCCAGATGGAAAATAAGGTTTGGGTAGATAAAACCGTTTTCAAGCATTTGAGAGATGATTTTGTGCTCCTCCAGCTGGTAGTGGATGACAGGTCATCACTCGATGCTAACGAACAATATACATCCACCTTTAGCGGCAAAAAAATAAAAACCATGGGTGGTAAATGGGCTGATTTTGAAGAATCGCGTTTTAATGCAAATGCCCAGCCGCTGTATGTGATACTGGATAGCAATGGCAACTTGTTAAAAGATAAAACCGGCAAAGAAATAGAACCGTCCCCCGCAAACTTTGATATAGCCAGCTACAATAATTTTTTGGAAAGCGGTATAGAAGCATATAAAAGTAGCCATTGAGTAAAAAATAATGTAAATTCGCGGCATAATTACAATGGTGTTTTAATGACACTATCGATACCAAATTAATTTACAAATACGTTTACTTTTTTACTGACAGGCAGCAGCTTGTCATCATACAAAAAATGGCCCAGATAAAAAATATCGGACTTTTTACTTCAGGTGGTGATGCACCCGGCATGAACTCCGCTATCCGCGCGGTTGTGCGTGCCGCACTATTTCATGATATTAAAATAACCGGAATAAGACGTGGTTACGAAGGAATGATCAACGGCGATCTTTTCGAGATGGACCGCAAATCGGTTTCAAACATTATACAACGCGGCGGTACTATACTTAAAACCGCACGCAGTTCACAGTTTCTTCAGTACGAAGGCCGTAAAGCAGCCTATGAGCAGTTGAAAAAGTTTAACGTAGATGCTTTGGTAGCCATAGGCGGCGATGGTACATTCCGTGGCGCGAAAACATTCGGAGAAGAATTCGATATGCCTATTATCGGCCTGCCGGGCACCATTGATAATGACCTGAGAGGTACCGACTTCACGATAGGTTATGACACGGCTATTAATACAGTGATCACCGCCGTAGATAAGATTCGCGATACTGCTGAGTCTCACGACCGCCTGTTCATTATTGAAGTAATGGGCCGCGATTCGGGCATGATCGCATTACGCACCGGTATTGCAGCAGGTGCTGAGGCTATTTTGATCCCGGAAAACAAGTCGGGCTTTTCAAAACTGGTTGACAGGCTCGAGAATGGACGTAAAGACAAAACTTCACGGATTGTTATCGTAGCTGAAGGTGAAGGTGAAGAAGGCGGGGCATTTGAGGTCGGTAAGCAAGTAAAGGAAAAATTCCCCCATTTGGATACACGTGTTTCTATCCTGGGCCACATACAACGTGGTGGTAAACCAACCTGTATGGACAGGGTATTAGCCAGTCGCGTAGGTGTTGCTGCTGTTGAAGCATTGATAGCTGGTTATCGCGGCGAAATGGTAGGACTGATAGCCAACGAGATCGCCTACACACCGTTTGAACATGCTGTTAAGCATAATACCGACATTGATCCGAATATGATCAGATTGGTTGAAATGCTTTCCCTATAACTTCTAAAGCGAAAATTTCGAGTCGATAAAGGTTTTATTCACTATCAGGCGGATAACTTCGTCTATCTCTTTGGTAACAGTGAGCATATGCTCCATGATTTGTGCGTTTTCAGGATTCTGAAAGTTTTCCCGGTCCATAATATTCATCAACCCCAACATACTGGCTACCGGCCGGCGCAATTCATGAGAGCTTAAGGAAGCGATATTTCTTAAACGTTCATTCTGCTCTATCAATGCTTCTTCAGTTTTTAAACGCTCGGTAATATTACGCGCAAAACATCCAACGCCTATGATCTCGTCCTTTGATTGCCTGTAAATAGGATTAAAACTTATCTCAAAAAAAGAAGGCTCTTTAGTCACCGGATCTGCGCTTTCATGACGGGTAACATAGCGTTCTCCTGCCAATGCCCGTTCATAATAAGTACGCCATTCATTCCTTATTTCATCAGTTGAACCGGAATGTATATAAGCATCATCGCCCTCTTTAGGCATAGTGCCCACAGAATCGGTAATACGTTTGCGATAAGCTGAATTCATATACACATACCGGCCATCCCTGTCGATGGACCATGTGAAGTCTTCCGTATTGTTGATCAGCGCTTCCAGGTTGTTCTTGGTCCACGCTATCTCGTCGGCAGCTTTTTTGGCCTCCTGTTCTATTTCGGCACTTTTAGTTATATCCTGCCCTATACCTTGTATACCTGTAACTGTACCATCGTCACTGGTTGATACAAACTCCCATTTCAACCATTGTATGCGGCCGTCTTTCAATAAGCGCCTGTGCTGTAACTGAACAACCTTACCGGGGTTTTTAATGGATTTTTTGAACGCTTTCTCGTATAGGTCAATATCGCCAGGCAATATAATGGCCGAAAAATGCTTACCTTCGATCTTTTCTTTTCTTAGCCCTAAAGCCTTTAAAAAACTTTCGTTAGTAAAGGTTATTGCGCCCTCAACATTTACCCTTACCAGGAAATTGGTCTGCGAATCGATGATCGAGGTAAGAAACTGTTCGCGCCGTTTCATATCCTCCTGTTCCAAAACGCGCTCTGTTACGTCGCGCGCAACTATTACCCGGCAGCTATGATCATCGTACCTTATTTCATGCCCGGTAATTTCGGCATAAACAATCCCGCCAGCTTTGTTCTGGTGCTTCCAGATGCCTGCATTATTGAAACCGTGCAAACTGCTTTCAGGAATTGCTTTCCGGTATAAGTACTCGTTGAATTTGGCCAATTCAAACCGTGGGCGAATATCGCGTATGGTCATGGTCAGCATTTCATCCTCGCTGTAACCATAATGTTTTATTGCGGCATCATTCACCTTTAAAATACGCAATGTGGGTAGTTCATATATCCACATTGGCGCCGGGTTATTATTGAACAGGAAGCCATAGTCCCCCAAAGCATCCTGCATTTTTTGGTTGATCTGTTTCTGATCAGACGCGTCAGCAATGACATTCAGCAGCACCCGGTTGCCGGTACTTTCATCAGTTAAGATACGTTTTTTGTGATTTATCCATTTTACCTTTCCGCATTTGGTAATAATTCGGTAAGTGCGCTCGGTCCATTCTTCAGAAGATGCTATAGCATCAGCGGCCAAAACTTCTTTTTTATCGCGGGGGTCGACTATGTCATTCAGCAGGTCGGAATTTTGCTGAAGGTCTTTTGCAGTATATTCTAAAACCTTTTGTATGCCGGGACTGATAAACAGATGTTTTTGTGCATTTAAATCAAAACCCCAAACGCAATCGTTCAGTGCAACAAGAAGATCGGCAAGCATAAAATTTTTTACAGATTCGGAATTTTTTAAAGTTAAATTATTTTCTTCTATCATAATAATCTCTCAGCCACTTCAGCCCATGTATTCACGCGTTCATACTCAGTTATATAGTAATTATGCGGCGATGAGAACAATAATTTACGCCCGTTAAAGTTGGCAAAGTTCCGTATCCGGTCGTCTATCAATATCTGTACATCAACAATTTTATGACCGCAAAAGATGATGTTCTTCCAACTGATAAATGGAAAATGTTCCTCCAGCCAGTCGAATTTATCGATGAGCGAATTACGGAATTCCATAGCCGCGGAAACGATATAGACATCATATTTCTGGCAAAGCTCTTTCATCACTTCCTTGCTGCCAGGCATTACCTTAATGTCCCTGAAAAACCCGGGGGCATTAACATAATCGCGCCAGCTATCGTTAAGGGTATCAGGCAATAGTTCATGAAATTCCTTGCCTTTCATTTCTTCAAGCAATATTTCTGTCTGGTGGTCGCGGCGGTATACTTCGATAAATTTATCGATGGTATCGGCCAGAACTTCGTCCATATCAATGGCTAACCGAATTTTATTATCCATAAATTATTTGCCGCAAATTGCCAATAATTTTCCAAAAGCCGCTATGTTTAAATAATTTAAAATCGGCGGACTAAACGCCATATCTGCAATTTTGCTTAATAATGAAAAACCATAGCCACTGAGTTAAGGTGTGAGATCACCCGGAACAATCAGCGCCTTCATGGAATAGTTAAAAATCAAATAATTAAACATTTAGATTTTTATAAGAAATATTTCTATCTTTGCAGCCCGCAGAAGGAGACTCCGGGGATAATGTTGAATACATAAAACTAAAAAATGGCAACTAAGATCAGACTGCAAAGACATGGTAAAAAAGGAAGACCTTTTTACTATATCGTAGTGGCAGACGCGCGTGCTCCAAGAGATGGCCGCTTTATTGAACGTTTAGGTTCATACAACCCAAACACCAATCCTGCTACAATTGACATTAATTTTGACAAGACCCTTGATTGGGTGAACAATGGTGCTCAGCCAACTGACACCTGCCGTGCAATCCTTTCATACAAAGGCGTTTTGTACAAAAAACATTTACAGGGCGGTGTTAAAAAAGGCGCTTTGACCGAAGAACAAGCTGACGCAAAATTCAATGCATGGCTTGATCAAAAAGAAGGTAAGATCACCGGCAAAAAAGACAGCTTAGGCAAAGCAAAAGAAGACGCTAAAAAAGCTGCTTTAGCTGCTGAAGCTAAGAAGAAAGAAGAAAAAGCTGCTGCTATAGCTGCTAAGAATACGCCTCCGGCTGAGGAAGCACCAGCTGAAGAGGCATCAGAAGAAACTGCTGCACCAGAAGCATCTGCAGAAGCTGAAAGCGCAGAATAATTTTAAAAAAGCTTTAACGAATAGCGAAGCGGCCAAACGGCGCTTCGCTATTTTTGTTTAAAAGGCTGTAGCCTGTAAACGATATATGAATATTGAAGATCATTTCCGCATAGGGACTTTTATTAAAACCAAGGGCTTGAAAGGCGAGTTGCAGTTCTATGTGGACTATGACAACCTGGATACCATTAAGTTCAATGCAATTTTTGTGGATATGGCCGGCAAACTGGTGCCTTATTTTGTATCATCGGTAAAATACCAGGGCAACGGCGCATACTTCTTTTTGGAGGATGTAGATACCGTTGAAAAAGCATCCAGGCTGCTGAAAAAAGATGTGTACCTACCCAACAAACTGAAGCCCAAAAAGAAGAAAGAAGAATTTACCCTGAAAGACCTGAAAGGCTTTATCGCCATTGACGAGGCAGAAGGCGAGCTGGGCGAAATACTGGAAGTACAGGAACTGCCACAACAATTTATTGCCTCGGTACACTACAAAAGCCGAGAAGTGCTTTTTCCGCTTAATGCCTCTACCATTAAAGGCATTGACCTGGAAGGCGGCGAGGTTTATATCGATCTGCCTGAAGGATTGCTGGATATTTACTTAGAGTAAAATCTGTCCCCGAAAACAACCAGTCAGTATACTAAAACCTACATTAAATAGACTGCATTTAATTCTGACTATCAGAAATTTATACTTATTAGTACAATAGTACCCAAAAGTGGCAATACTATTGCGATTGTCTTAATGGTTATAATTCTTTACCCATGAAGAAAATCAGACAATCTTTTTTTGAGGTGATCGCAGGCGAACCCCGCAAAGAACATTACATCAGCGTTACTATTGTTTCTGTAATAATAGCCATAATTGTTGGTTCAGCTATGATGTTCTTTTGGAACGGGCAATATTAAAGAATTGCATACCGTTGTCCAAATTGTCATTTTCTAAGAATGACAGGACTAATAAATTCAATTATGAAAGTTTTGTCAAATTAACTGGTAACTATATACCAGTTGGGACTTGATAAGAAAGTTTAATAGGATGTTGAATTAAATTTCGAACTGTAGTTGCTCAAGTGTTGCCTGTGCGTACTGCTTTATCCCTTCATATTCGACTAATTTAACCGACTTGGGAGTACTTAATAACCGGGTTGCATTGTCATACGCTTTAAACAGTGGTTTCTTCGTTGGCTTGGATAGCAAAACGTCAAAATTCAAACTATCACGATCTGCAAGCGTTTCCAAATCCGTAAATTGACCATAATACCTATATGCTTTTGCTGTAATAGCTTCAGGCTTAATTAAATCAAAGCCAATTGGCTTAACTAAGTGCAATTCATTCGATGACTGCCAAGCAATATCAAATTTTACCGTGTTGCCTGAATTAGCGGTTACTTGATAATCATATCTGATTTTGTCCAACCGCAACACCTCGTTGTCTTTGCCATGTCTAATTTCATTAAACAGGTTTTTGTACCGATTTAAAAGAGTTATTTCATCAACCCTATGGACAATATTTTCGTGCTGGTAGAAAACTGAAAAGTAAAGGTTATATAGTTGGTTTGTTATAGCATCTATATTATTAGTGTAAAGCACGGATTTTTTTATTTTTCCAAATTGCAAAGACGATGAATCCGACCCAATCAACTCATTGTTTAAGAATGTTTCTAATGAATGTTCGAGATCAATACTTGTGAAAAATTCCGGCTGTGAGTTTAATTGACAAACCCGGTCGTTAAAGAATTTGAAATAATTTTTGATCGTTTTCTCAGGTATGTCCGGGTAAGCAAATCTCAATCTTATTAGTTTTTCGGGGTAAATGAACCTTGTTTCTTTTTGATCTGGGAAGTATGCAATTAACCCAATATTCAATATTTCCCCCAATATTTGGGAGTGATGATATTGTAGTAATGCAAACGAAAACGTTCCCTTGTTCATGATATAAGACCTAACAATATGTTAATGTATTTATCGCTATTCTGTTTTATATAACTAAGATAATCAATTATTAGCACTTTTGAGCCCACCTTAATGTCATACTTTTCAAGGTTACTAATGTAGGTATTCACTGCATTTATATTCAGATTTTTTAAGGATTCCCTTGCCTCGTCAAAGATATTTTTTTTGCTACCCTTATAATGTTTGAGAACCCGGTAAAAAACATGCTTGTTATACGCAAATGGGGAAATAGTGTTCTTTTCGATGTTTTCGACAACGACCTCGAACGCTTTCTTACTATGACCATCTGAAAAAAAGAACGTTAATTCATGGTCAATCAATATAAATCCATCATCGTCTACTAAAATATTAGGCTTATTCCTAAAGCCACCTCTGTCGGCGTTAAATGTCAGGCAGTCAAAAGTAAAAATGTTGACATAATCTTTAATCGGGAAAGATCTCGGCATATTTTCAGTGTATAAAATCGCATCTGTGCATAATCTTGAGGCAAATGTATGCCCCTGATATTTGTGACCAAATTCATTGAATTGATTCTTTTCCAATGTGTCTAAGAATGTTGGACTAAGGCGTACTACTCCGCATTCGGGTGCTATTAAATCAAATTCAGAGGCTAAGAAATTACATAGAAACTCTTTTCCAATAGGGTTCTGTTGTGTAACCTGGTTTTTAGTAAACAGCTTTAACACATAAGGTATTTCTAAAGGCTGGTCTTGATCTGGATTAATCGTAATGATTTTCCAAGGTTTAGTTGAACCGCCCTTATCCATATAACCTTCAGATCGAATTGGTAAAAGTTCTTTCAACCGGATATAGGTTTAATAGTTTGGGCTAATATAATTTAAAATCCATATAATCAAACTCTTGTCGCAAACTATTTTCAAATAAACTTGTCCCATATTGTTATTAATATTATATTTGTATAAGCAAACACAACAACAATGGAAACTCAATTCAAAAACCTGTTACAAGTACTAGACTACTTCAAAAGCGAAGAAACCTGTATCAGCTATTTAGCTAACAGCCGTTGGGGTGAAACTCCTACTTGTCCTCATTGTGGCAATATTGGCGCGTATGTGACTAACAGAGGTTTCAAATGCAAAGCTAAAGAGTGCCAAAAGAAATTTACTGTTACAACCGGGACAATATTCGAGAACACTAAGATCAGCCTGCGTATTTGGTTTGCCGCAATGTATCTGTGTACCGCTCATAAAAAAGGTGTTTCCAGTTTGCAATTGAGCAGGGATTTACAGATCACTCAAAAAACAGCATGGTTCATTCTGCATCGTATTCGTGAAATGCTAAACATCAATAAAAACGAGCATTTAACCGGGACTGTAGAAATAGACGAAACCTACGTAGGGGGTTCAACTAAGAATAAGAGCAACAAGAAACGTAAGGAATTGCGCGAAAGTGGCGAAGTATGGGCAAAGAAAACTTCGGTTATTGCTATGGTAGGACGCGAAAGCGGACAAGTTAAAACCCAGGTTGTAAAAGCCAACAACGTTAAGTTTGCCGATATATTACCGTTGATACAGGCTAACGTTGCAGAGGACGCGCTGATCGTTACCGATAGTTCAACTATGTATGGTAGCCTGAAACACTCTTACAAGCACGAAGTAGTAAACCACGTGAATAAAGAGTACGTAAGGGGTGCAATGCACACTAATACTATCGAGGGTTTTTTTAGCCAATTAAAACGCGGCATTTACGGTATATACCATCAAGTAAGCCCTAAACACTTGCACCGCTATTGCCATGAGTTCGGTTATCGTTATAATACCCGTAAAGGAACTGATGTAGCCCGTTTCGAGGATGCTGTAAAGAACATCAATAATGTTCGCTTGACTTACAAAGATTTAATTGCGTAACTTTGGGTATGGCAGACGATAAGAAACCTGTTTACGACCCAAAGGCTAAACGAAAGGTTCGGGCAGAAAAGTACGAAGAAAAGGTAACGTTTGATGGAACGCTCGAAGAAATGATAAAGATGGCGGGGAATACCAAACTGCCAAAAGAAGAAGAAAAAGCCTCTAAACAATGAGGCTTTTTTTATTCATTTCGCGTTTGACGCATTTTAAAGCCCTATAAGACGATCATTACCTTTCGCCGTGGGGGAAGTTCACAAAAATATTTCTTTGTTTAAAAAGCAAATTGTACATTTGAGACGCTAAAGTTTGGCTGAAGGAATTCCTGAACAACCAATTGTAATACTATCACAATTGAACTTCATGAACAAAAGCCATTGCCCCGACCGCTTAACTGGTCGGGGCATTATTAAAAGACCGAAAAGTGTTAAGTAACCTCTACTAATCAGATTGGGGTGCGAAATCTGAAAACGTGTGCCACAGGACACATGGATAGTTCTTTAAAATATGCCGAACTTTAGCAATTCGAAAGAAGAAGAAGGAACTGTCATCTTCCGTATGACAATAACGTTGAAAAACGGGAAGAAAATACGAAGAGCAAATGGCAAACCCTTCAAAATAGTACTTAAAAACTAAGCTGACCACGCGGTTTTTGTACTACTAAGGTCGGTTGGGGATTTGGTCTCCTCAACCCTCCTTTTACAACTACATTTAAAGAACGTTATAGTTTTTCGATCAGTTCGATTTTAAACGAATCGTTTTTACTTAGGGTTACATCCATCCAAACGAATGTTTCAATAAGAATATTGTTAAGCCAATTAGTACCCTCTAACTCTCCCGTATTTTCATTAAAAAAACACCTAAACCCATAAATCTTAGCGATGTGAGTGTATGTTTTCATGGTGAAATGATGGGATTATTTTGCTTCTTCGAAGCAAACATACGAATCCTCTATTCAAATATACAAAAAAATGTGTCATTTTTTTTAAGGGGCGGCAAATATATGGAAGTTTTTTTGTCAAAAAATAGCCGAATACTAAACATTATAGCATATTTTTCCACAGAGAAAAACCAAATGTTAATAAAAAAGTTTTGTCCCAACTGGTATATAGTTACCAATAAACTTTACATTTGGTAAACTAAGTTTGACAAAATGAAACCTCGTTTCCTTTTTCCATATTGGTGCCGCTACCTTGGCTGGGGCTTGGTTATCCTGCACGTTCCGCTGGCGGCGCTCGGCTATTCGCATGGCATGATCAATATTATGGATGCGCAGCCAACCCATTCGGGGGCGTTTTCAGGTGAGCACCTGTTTTTCATCTGCACCAGCCTGGTGATGGCCGCAGGGTTATTCGTGGTGGCTTTTACCCGTGAAAAAATAGAAGACGAACAGATATGGCAAATCCGGCTCGACTCACTACGCTGGGCCATCTACGTCAATTACCTGGTTTTGATTATCAGCCTGGTATTTATTGAAGATGTGGCACACATCCTTGAACTGAACCTCTGGGTGCCATTGTTATTTTTCATAATCCGTTTCAGGTGGGTGATCTTCCGTCTCAACAGTTCATTAAGCCGGGAGGGATAACCATGAAGAATAACATCCGAGTGGAGCGGGCGATCAAAAATATCACCCAGGCCGAGCTGGCCGAACAGGTAGGCGTATCCCGACAAACCATTAATACTATTGAAAGCAATAAATATGTGCCGTCAACCGTGCTTGCGCTAAAGATCGCAAAGGTTTTTGGGAAGCCGTTGGAGGAAATATTTATGCTTGAAGAAGGAGATTGATTTAAAAACCTTGTCATTTCGATGAGCTTGCGGGGGTATAGTGAAAGGGAGCGAAGAGAAATCTTATAAAAGCGACAAGCATGGAGTATAGGATTTCTCACCGCTTGAGGCGGATCGAAATGACAAAAAGTAAATGATTATGAATTCATCAAAACAACTAACACTCGCTAACGGCAAGATCTGCTACGTAGAGATCCCGGCAAATGATATAGCTGCATCATCTGCATTTTACCAGGACGTTTTTGGTTGGACCGTCCGAACGCGCAGCAATGGCAGCATTGCCTTTGACGATGGTATTTATGAAGTAAGCGGCAGCTGGGTCTTAGGCCGCAAACCGGCCACCGAGCCCGGCTTGCTGGTTTCGATCATGGTAGACGGTGTACCTGAAACTATCGGTAAAATAGCCGGTCGTGGACAAAGAATAGTAAAGCGCATGGCACTGAGCGAAACCGAAGAGATCGCCTGGTTTGAAGACCCGGCAGGTAATATACTTGGAATTTACCAGCACCCCGGCGGCGGTCATGGCAAGATATGTTACCTTG
>JBQCEA010000541.1:0-2267 GCA_051960695.1 Mucilaginibacter sp.
GACAAACATGATCATCGCCGCTGCGCTTGTAGAAGGTGTTGCCTTGTTTGCTGTGGTAGTAGCTATGATTGGCTAAAAAAGTACCCGGAGCGGTTGGCTCCGGGCTTTTTTTAAAATTGGATCAAAATTAATTTATCAAATATTCGGAAATATGGATTTAGTTACCCCGAGTATAGGTTTAGTTTTCTGGACAACAGTTTGTTTTGCAATATTGATCTTCATTTTAGGCAAATTTGCCTGGAAGCCAATATTAGCAGCTATCAGCGAGCGTGAAAAATCAATTGAAAGTGCGCTTTCAATGGCCGAGGCAGCCAAAGAAGAAATGGCCCGCCTGACCAGCGAAAACGATGAACTTTTAAAACAGGCACGTGCAGAGCGCGACCTGATCTTGCGCGAAGCGAGGAAGATGAAAGACCAGATCGTAAACGAGGCAAAAGAATCAGCGCAGACTGAAGGTGCACGTATGATTGAAATGGCGCGTATAGAAATTGAGAATCAAAAAGCAATAGCCATGGCCGACGTGAAAAACCAGGTGGCTACACTATCAATTGATATTGCTGAGAAAGTATTGCGCAAGCAGTTTGAAGATCAAAATAAGCAGGATGCCTTAGTAGCTGACCTGCTGAAAGAAGTGAAATTGAAATAATATCGAATTTCGAATGTGCGATTTCGAATTTATTTATGAGATCGATGCAAATCCGAAATTGAAAATTCGAGATCCGAAATACAAAAAGTATGTCTGAATTAACAGTTGCAACCAGGTACGCCAAATCGCTGATCGATCTTGCTCAGGAGGAGAAAGCTCTTGAGGCGATCAGGAAGGATATGGAGCTTTTTACGCAAACATTAAGGGGCAGTCATGAGCTGCAGGCTGTGTTGGCTAACCCTATTATTGCCCATATCAAAAAGATCAAGATACTGGAAGCTATTTTTGCCGGAAAGATCCATAAGGTTACGGATTCGTTCTTTAAGATCATGATCAATAAGAGCCGTTCAGAAGTATTATATGCTACTGCACGCGAATTCATCAATCAGTATAACGTTATCAAGAACATTGTAAGGGCTAACGTGGTATCGGCTACTCCGCTGTCAGAAGAGAATAAAAAGAAGATAGTTGGCGAATTAGAAAGTGTCACCGGCGGTACTATTGAACTGCATGCCAAGGTTGATCCTAAACTGATAGGCGGTTTTGTGCTTACAGTTGGCGACAGGCAAATAGATACCAGTATATCAAGCAGCTTAAACAGGTTGAAAACAGACTTCGCCCGCGGGGTAAATCAATAAATTGTAAAAACAAAACTCTAATTAAATAGAAAATGGTAGAGGTAAGACCAGACGAAGTATCAGCCATATTGCGCCAGCAATTATCAGGCTTCAAGTCGGAATCTGAATTAGAAGAAGTAGGTACAGTACTTCAGGTGGGCGACGGTATTGCCCGCGTTTACGGATTAACCAAAGTACAATCAGGTGAGCTGGTTGAATTTGAAAACGGATTACAAGGCATAGTACTTAACCTTGAAGAAGATAACGTGGGTGTGGTATTGCTGGGCCCTTCAGACGAGGTTAAGGAAGGTGATACTATCAAACGTACCAAAAGGATCGCTTCCATCAACGTTGGCGAAGGTATGCTTGGCCGCGTTGTAAACACCTTAGGTCAGCCGATTGACGGTAAAGGCCCTATCAGCGGTAAAACATACGAAATGCCATTAGAGCGTAAAGCACCGGGTGTAATTTACCGTCAGCCGGTAAATGAACCGCTGCAGACAGGTATCAAAGCTATCGACGCAATGATCCCGATCGGTCGTGGCCAGCGCGAGTTGGTTATCGGCGACCGTCAAACAGGTAAAACTGCCGTTTGTATCGATACCATTATCAATCAGAAAGAATTTTATGCAGCCGGTCAACCGGTAATATGTATCTATGTAGCTTGCGGTCAGAAAGCTTCTACCGTTGCTAACATTGTGCGTACACTGGAAGAGAACGGTGCAATGGCATATACCATCGTAGTATCAGCCAGCGCTGCAGAACCTGCACCAATGCAGTTCTTTGCTCCGTTTGCAGGTGCTGCTATCGGCGAATATTTCCGCGATACAGGTCGCCCCGCTTTGATCGTTTATGATGACTTGTCAAAACAGGCTGTCGCTTATCGCGAAGTTTCATTGTTGCTTCGTCGTCCTCCAGGCCGTGAAGCTTATCCTGGTGACGTATTTTACCTGCACAGCCGCTTACTGGAACGTGCCGCTAAGATCAGCCAGAATGATGATATC
>JBQCEA010000542.1:0-3966 GCA_051960695.1 Mucilaginibacter sp.
CTGTGCGGTACTTGTTGTAGTGACAATATCCGCTGCATGAAGTTCCCGGTTGCCTAAAAGCACTCCAACCCCTCCTGAACTGGTATCCATGGTCAGCTCGATGGTCTTATCAGTGAGATTCCACCAGCAGATAGCATTACATCCTGTTTTTACACCAAAACAAGCCGTATCTTTTCCGTCATGAAGCAAAAAATACCAGGGCTGTTTGGTGTTACTATTCGGTTGTTTCCAGCCAAGGTCGCCATAAGAGCGCTCCCAATGATCGCCCAAAACTTTTGCATTTGCCGGAAGGCCGTGCTGCCATTTTAACCGCACTGCATTCAGTTCTGCCGATGGCGAGGAAACATAAACGGACAACGCAGTTTCATCAGCCCTTAACCTTACCCTTATATCTTTATAGGCATATGCAGATCCTGAGTGTTCCAGTTTATGCCATTCGTCACCTGACTTTGCCCAAACTTCTTCAGGCAGATTAATAACAGGTTGTATGCTTGCCGCAATTGAAGTTAATCGGTTAAATAAAACTGCTGCTCCTGCCGTAGCCGATAGCCGGATAAAATGTCGCCTTTGCATATAAGATGTGTTCGGTTGGTGAAATTAGTGATACGGCTGAAATCTTTTTCAAAACACAAATAAAAATTTAATATTGCATTAAGGATACACTAAGGCTATCAAACGCGCTTTAACGTCATACTCAATTATTTAACTGATAAAATGAAAAAACACTTCATTTCGCTTGCTATTGCCAGCTGCCTTGCCGGTATGGTTATGGCCCAAACACCGGCAACACCGCCTGCACCACCCAAAAACACAAACCCCATATCCAAAAGCCGTGTTTTACAGGTCGATTCCGCAGTGGTTACCAAACACAAGGTTACTATTAAAGGACAAGTAATTCCTTACACCGCTATAGCTGGCTGTATGCCTGTTTGGGATGAAGACGGCCGCCCCATTGCAGGTGTTTTTTATACCTATTATGAACGGGACGACGTAACCGACCGCGCCAGTCGCCCGTTGGTCATTTCGTTTAATGGCGGTCCCGGAACACCTTCTGTATGGATGGAGATCGGCTATACAGGCCCGCGTTTGTTACATATTGATAGTGAAGGCTATCCGGTGCAACCTTATGGTATAGGCGAAAACAATAACTCGATACTGGATGTGGCGGATATTGTTTATGTAGACCCGGTAAATACAGGCTATTCGAGAATTGTAAATAAGGATACACCGAAGTCTACTTTCTTTGGCGTAAATGAAGATATCAAATACCTGGCCGAGTGGATCAACACTTTTGTTACCCGCAAAAACCGTTGGGCATCACCTAAGTTCCTCATTGGCGAAAGTTATGGCACTACGCGCGTTTCAGGCCTCGCGCTTGAATTACAGAATTCACAATGGATGTACCTGAACGGTGTTATTCTGGTATCGCCAACCGACCTGGGCATTGAGCGCAGCGGTCCTGTAAGGGAAGCGCTAAAACTGCCTTATTTTGCTGCCACAGCCTGGTATCACCACATGCTGCCAGCAGATCTACAGCAAAAAGACCTAACCGCCTTTTTGCCTGAAGTGGAAGATTTTACCATTAATGAGCTGATACCGGCCTTATCAAAAGGTGGTTTTATCGACAGCACTCAGCGAAATGCCATAGCCGCAAAAATGGCCCGCTATAGCGGTCTGTCTGAAAAGGTGATATTAGGCTCGAACCTGGATGTATCCTATGACCTTTTCTGGAAAGAATTATTGCGCGATAAAGGTTATACTATCGGCAGGCTTGATTCACGGTATAAAGGCATCGACAAGGAGTCTGTTGGCACAAGCCCGGATTATAATGCTGAGCTAACCACATGGCTGCATGCCTTTACTCCTGCTATGAACATTTATTTGCGGGATGAGCTTAATTACAAAACTGATCTTAAATACAACATGTTCGGTAATGTATGGCCATGGGATGATAAAAATGACCATACAGGCGAAAACCTCCGCCAAGCCATTGCCGAAAATCCGTATCTGCATTTGCTGATACAATCGGGTTATTTTGATGGTGCCTGCGATTACTTCAACGCCAAATACAGTCTTTGGCAACTTGACCCGAGCGGCAGGCTTAAAGACCGCTTAAAATGGGAAGGTTACAAAAGCGGTCACATGATGTACCTGCGTAAAGAAGACCTTGCCGTGGCTACCGAAAACCTGCGGAAATTCATTAAAGAGTCGTTGCCAAAACCAGGGCAGCCAGCTAAATATTAATAAGCAATTTACTCAGCGATGGGCATAAGCTCATCGCTGATTTTTACTCTCTTCCCTCATAACTAATTTTTTAATTAGTTTCTTTTCTCCAATACTTCTTTTATTATATTGCATTCAAAAGCTTTCCCCTATACTGCATTTGCAGCTGTATTATCGTAACCAATTATTTCACCGAATAAAAACTTAATGCTATGTCATCAAACCGCAGGAAATTTCTAAAGCAATTAGGCAGTACTGTTATTTTAACATCAGCCGGGTTAACATCGCTGGCTGCACAGGAAGAACATGAGAGAAGGATACTACAAGCTGAAAAAAGAATAACCCCCAATGACAAAATACGCATCGCCACTATAGGCCTGGGTATCATGGGCAATAACGATACCCATACTGCTGTATCTATTCCCGGCGTTGAACTGGTTGGCTGCTGCGACTTGTATACTGGCAGACTTGATCATGCTAAAGAAGTTTACGGCTCAAACATTTTTACTACCAAAAACTACCACGAAATATTAGACCGCAAGGACATTGATGCTGTAATTATTGCCACCAGCGATAATTGGCACAGTCGTATAGCAACCGATGCTATGCGCAAAGGTAAAGCGGTGTACAGCGAAAAACCCATGGTACATCTGATAAGCGAAGGATTGAACGAGATACAGGTACAAAAGGAAACCAAAGCCGTTTTCCAAGTAGGCAGCCAGCGGGTCAGCAGCCTGGCATTCGCTAAAGCTAAAGAACTATACCAATCAGGCGCTATTGGCAAATTAAACGCTGTTCAGGCCTCGTTTAACAGGCAAAGTGCATTGGGCGCATGGCAATATACTATTCCGCTTGATGCTTCACCCGAAACAGTAGCATGGGATATGTTCCAGGCGCCTGAAAAGGTAAAACACGCTTATGACAGCAAGCGCTTTTTCAGATGGAGAAACTACCGCGAATACGGCACAGGTGTAGCCGGCGACTTGTTTGTACACTTGTTATCGGGCATACATTTTTTAACCGATTCAAAAGGCCCAAGAACCATTTTTGCTGTTGGCGACCTTGCTTACTGGAAAGATGGCCGCAATGTACCCGATGTGATGACCGGTATCATTCAATATCCTGAAACCAAAGAGCACCCATCATTCCAACTATCATTACAGGTAAACTTCATCAGCGGTGAGGGAGAAGTTGGCTATACCCGCCTGATCGGTTCAGAAGGCGTTATCGATATATCCGACGATACCAGCTTTACTATCCACAAACGTAAAATGCCTGACGCTCCCGGCTACGGCGGATGGGATTCATTCGATACTTATACCAAGGCAATGCAGCAAGCTATTGTGGATGATTATAATAAAAGATACCCGAATGCCCAGCAAACCGCCAAAACCGATACGATAACTTATCAATCTCCTGAGGGTTATAATTCATCGGTAGCGCATTTCCAGAATTTCTTTGATTCTATGCGCACAGGCAAACCTGTTGTTGAGGATGCTGAGTTCGGCTTCAGGGCTGCAGCGCCGGCCCTTGCTTGTAACGAAAGCTACTTCCAGAACAAGGTAATTCATTGGGACGGCGAAAATATGAAGCTGATATAAAGCCCTCATAATGACACCATTGCTTAACGGTATTTAAATACGAATATTAAATATTATCAAAAAATGTTTAAAAATATTTTTAAGTTATTGAAAATTAATTCATTACATTAGCACAAACTTTATAAAAAACTATTAAATAGTT
>JBQCEA010000543.1:0-8183 GCA_051960695.1 Mucilaginibacter sp.
ATCATACCGGAATGTGCAGGGTCGGCAACCATGGCGGTACCGCCGAGGGAATCATAAAGCGTGGCTTTAACTGGCGTGACCTTGGGTGAATCCTTGTGACAGGCCGTAAACAATCCTGCACAGATAACTATAAGCAATGCAGGCAATAAATTAGTGATTTTCATAATGTTTGTAATTTTAAAGTATATGATCGATGAATTTGTAGACTTTTAAATAGAATGAAGAACGGGCTACCGGGCAGCTACCTGCCAAGTCTTTTTCCGTTGGTGTAAACCGCTCTGAGGCATAGTGAAGGTCAGCTTTAAAGTTGTCTACGATAGCATTACCGGAAACTTTAATCGGATAAAAAGTAAAAATGACGATCCGCGTATCCGGGTTTATCAGAACATGATCAATCCCCTTCTGATGGTATAGCCACGTGCTGATCTTTTTTGCGTCGTCATTATTGATGGATTGCTTTATGTCAATCCGTGCCATCACTTTTGTGTTCGCATCAATTTTGGGATGATATACCCACCATATATGGACCGCCAGTACAACAAGGAGGAACAATAAGGTCGAACCCACCCAAACCGCGGTTCTTTTAATAGTTTTTGTTTTCATAGCCGTTTGTCTAAATTTTATGTACATTGAAAGAGGTTTTGATACCTTCTTTTTTTACTTACGGCTTACAATCCGTGCCGGATTTTGATTTTTGGAATTTTTTACAAATTTGTTGGAAGGAACATTGATGTTACGATACAACATCCACGAATAAAGCATGAACGGCAACACATGTAAGTTTTAATTTGTTTAATTAAATAACGATATTAACAGATTCCAACGCTCGTTCATGATGCATAGATAGCTTTACCATACATCGTTGCATATGCTCCTCAATAATTTCCAGTGCCTCAGGGACAGCTGCTAAGCGACGCTGTAATGTATTATCGACTTGTGTTGAAAGCATGTCAATTGTTACTAATGAGATATGCGGGAAGTCGATCGCCCTGGCGTCCACGTTAGCAGGCACAGACAAGTCGATAAAAAGCTTTCGCTCCGGCCGTTTAAAATGTTCTGGCCCGATGAAGGGTGCATTAGCGGCAGTCGCAGTAATAATAATATCGGCTTTAGCAATTTCATCGGTGAGGTGTTTTACCCTCGTGCATTTGAAGCCGGTTTGCCGGGCCAATAAACTAGCCTTTTCAAAAGTTCGGTTAATTAAGGTGACCTGCTCAGAACAAACATATTTTGTTAGTGCCAAACAGGTGTTGCGCCCAATTTTGCCGGTGCCAACCAGCAATATTTTCTTTTCAGAAAATTCCCCGGGTTGGCGGGTAATAAAATTCACTGCCGCCTGCGCTACTGAAACAGATCCGCTGGTAAGCGCGGTTCTGTTTTTCACTGCTTTCGAAGCCTGCAAGACGCTGCTGATAAGGCGATCAGTAAAACCATTTGAAAAACCATCTCATTTGCAAATTTTACAGCTTGCTTTAATTGGCCGACAATTTCGTAATCGCCTAAAATTTGTGATTCCAATCCAGATCCAATCCGATAGAGGTGGCGGACCGCTTCAGTCCCGTGCTTACGATAACAATGCTGCTTATATAGCGTTAAGTTAAATTTAGATCAAATGAATTTTGATCAGTCGTCAACAACATTCCCGTATTAAAACAAGCAAAGAAGGCTACTGATCTTTTGCTGAATGAATCGATGAAAGAAAACAGGCGTCTTGCGCATGAGATGACTCCTGTAATTTTGGAAGAATTTGGGCTAAAGGATGCAGTAAAAGATATGTGTCTAAGTTTTGGCAAAGAGTTAAACATCAAGTTCAGCTTTATCGGTGCTCAAAAGTTACAACAATGCATTGAAGTAATTATTTACCGTTCAGGAATTGTTAACTAATATTCTTAAGCATGCCCGTGCTACAGAAGTCGAGATAGAAATACTGATTAACAAAAACCATATTCGATTAATTGTAAATGATAATGATATAGGATTTGATAAAAAGGCCGTAACCAATGGTATAGGCTTAAAAACTATTCAGAATAATATAGAGTTTTTAAAAGGGAAATTGGATCTGCGTCGTGACAAGGGTACCATCGTTAAAATTCAGACTCCGTTTTCACTTAAATGACATATATTGCGAACAAGTCAATGCGTGCCGCAATAAAACTCTAACTTACGCTATCCAGTTAGCTCATCAAACGACAAAAAACCACTTTTCGATAAAAGTCTTTACGCGAGAGATGCTGCTGATAAGGTAATTGCTGTAGTTCATAGTTATAATCAAATAAAAGTAACGCTATGTTACGTAAAAGTGGCTTGACGTCCGATTTGGGCACCTCAAAAATTTTAATTTGAGGCTTATTCTTGCGGTCTGCGATCTCCCTGGTAACGTGCAGGTTAATGAGACTCTTATCATGGTTCGACGAAATCGAAAAATGGACATTGTCCGGAAGGCCGTGATAACCGAAATTAAGGAGATTTTCTGTAATCCGAAAAAAATTTCCGCCCTCAAAGGAAATATGAAGTTGTGGCTTTTTCATTAGTCAGGATATTCTTTGTGATTTACTTCAACACGTTGAGGATTAAGCAGGATGCCAAATTGCTGCTGGTCCTTAAGGGTTTGGATTTCAATTTCTTCAGTCCAGCCGCTGCAATCGAAATACATCAGGTCTTCTGACGACCCTGTTGGCTCAATACCTGATTCCAAAGCTATACCAAGACATGTTCAGCGTCAGTGTTCATAAGGCGCGTGACAAAAACCGTTATCTCCAGCATCGTACGACGGTGTTCCCGATATAAATCATAATTGTATTTATATTCTTCGTGATAAGGCAAAAGCAACATCACGTAATAAATGTGCTCACGCAGGGTTGGCATGACACGAATGCGGCGCAAATACTTGGGAGTAGTAAACAACATTTGTTGGAGACTTTCAGCTAAGGCACGACGGCTCAGGCGCCGTTTCTGAGCAAGCATTCGGATTGCGCGTTCACCATCTGCATAGCCTCCTTCTGATACATGATATTGACTGTCATTTATGGTGTGGAAGCTGAAATTCTCGATCAGATGGTCCCAAAAATAACTGATCTTGTCGGCTTCGACCTGCCGATGCCGTTGGGGATCGGCTTCGTAAGCCTGCCAACTGCCTTCTTCAAATCCGTAGCCTTCGGAATCGGTATCCGGCAGGACGAAGTCATGTTCATCATTGTCGTTGAGACATTTGAGATAGTAAGCTAATAATTCTTCCTCACTGGGTGAGTAGATTGTCTTAGCCGACCGCAATAAACGCTCTCGTTTAGTCAAGTAGTGGGTAAAGTGTGTAATGGTATCCTGTTTTTGCAAAAGGATGTCGAGCGAGTTATCGTCAAGGACATGAACAAAGGTTTTCGAAGTATCCAGGTCCCCAAGAGTAAAAGGCTCGGTATGCGCTGTTATTGTTTTCAGCCGATTATCAATGATCAGGCTGCCGGTACCGTGATAAACCCTCGAACAAGCTTCTGCAGACCCATGTGCAACCAATACCAGATGAAATCGTGTTTTTTCGGTAATTTCCAACGGAACACGCAAGGTAGTTTTACCAACACTATCGACGAAAACTCTTGACGCATCTCTCTTCAGCCATTTCTCGGCTCCCCACAATTGTTCTGCTGATTTAACGACGGAACGTTTGAACCATCTGCTCCAATCTAATTGCGCATTGCCGGTATTGGGATAAACACAAAATTTGTCGGAGAAAATGATGATATGATCGCCGCAGGCAACCAGTAAATCGCATAATTCGCTTCCCGGTTGTCGGAAAAGATTAGGAAAACTTCAAAGCGACAAAAGGTATTCCGGCATAAGTTAGCCAGGTATCGTTCAGAATTATTGACTCCGGGTTGCTGCATAAGTAAAATTACAATTTGATTTACACTTTATCCCGAAATGGCAGGTCGGGTAAAACTACAGGTAACGCGGGGCCTTTTTTAGGTCTTTGTCCCTCCTCATGATGGATGGCCAGCGACGTATAGATGATAGCAGAACGAACAAGCTTCATCATTCTCAGTGTTTTGAGCTCAAATTTACTTCTGCCAATGCTATAGGTATAGCCATCGGCTTCATCATGGCCCCAGGTTTCATATTGTACCACTTTAAAAGACTTATGCTCGATATGATTGCGGATCTCTGCAAGTTCGCGCGCCTCCGGCTCCAAAACGGCATCGTGCGCCTCTTCATCTTCAGCATTGAGTAAATCCTTGCTGAGCCAATAAAGGCCTCGCAATGCAAGGTTATTGTTATTCTGGAACTGCGGTCGCAATGATTTTTTGCCTTTGACGTTTTCGTGCCACAGGTTTTTGAAGCTGATATTTTTTCGCTTGAGGCCGATTTTCAGATAGTCGTTCAGTAAATAAGCGATCTTATCAAAAAGTGAATAGATCAGCCTGAAAGCGATTTTAATTTTTTCAACGTGATACGAATATTCTGCATAATCCAGTGTATCCACCAACTTTACATCCGTGTCAGAATAATGCTGGGTATGTGGCAAGGTGCCATCATAAAATAGAAAACGCGCTGTGGCGTATTCCTGTTTGATCTGGTTAAATACAGTATGATACTTTGGCGGCTCACCCGCAGCGACGGTCATATTAGGTAAATGTAAGACATCGTGGCTGGCTTCCGTGTAATTACCCAGGTCATTGAGTGGGTTAACGTACAATTTCTCCTTAAGGCACCATTGACGATAATTGCGCAGCGCTTTGTTTTTGCCAAGATCAAAATGATTAAAACTATGTTCTTTATTTAGGTAAGTTCCGGGCCAGCGTCCGGCAATGGATTCCCGCATCTTTTTCCAATGTTCATAGGCCCCAGGAGGCACCTGCTGCTTGAAGGGCAGCGCCCGGCCAAGATATTGATAAGCATGATAAATAAAAATGTTACGATGTGCTTCGTCGTAAACTGAACGCCCATAGAAAAGACACCCTTGTCCGATATTTCCCAGAGCCATTGCAAAATTCCTGTCGATCTCCAGCGCATTGCGCCAGTTTTTCTGCGCTTCTACGAAGCGTCCGATATGGGAACAGACATTACCCCAATTGGTATAAATCTGACACTTGACTAATTGCTGTAAGTCGCCGAAGCCTTCTGAACGCAAGGCACTCCTCAAATGAAAAATTTCATGCGTGAGCTCTTCCTGGTCGTAATCCCAGGCAGTCTGTTGTTGAAACCGCTTAAAATGCCGCATATTGGCCCAGGCATTTGCCTGAAAGTAATGCAAACGCGATTGGTCAGCAGACACTATGTTTTCTGGTTTGATTGTAGTCGCAATCTCGATCGCTTTTTCGGTGCCCTTGATATCCTGATTATCGGAAGAAAGGTCCACCAATTCCCCGACAAATGACAACTTTTCTTGATCATCATAGATTGCAGGATCGATTTGAAGTAATTCGGCATAGGTTTTCATTACCCTAAAATTAAACATTTAAGGCAAAGTAAGGAGGATTACTGCGCAGCCTCTTTATTCCATCAAATTGTTTGATATATTTTGGCTGATCGTAGAAATATTTGACCTCATACCTTTCTCCAGTTTCTCCCTTCAGCAACTGGTAAATACTTTCCACAGAATTCGAATTAGGTTTTTTCTTGCTATAGGTTAAATCAAAAAACTGGCATAAAAGTGCCGCAACCCTGTTTTTGCTCAAATCATTTTTGTTAATCCACCCCTTCTGCTCCAATAGCAAGTACAATTCTACCAGGTGTTGCTGTTTTCCATTCCACGTTAGTTTAGCGTCGTCATTGACTGTTGCCATCATTTGCCTGCCATAGCCTTCTCTCAATTCAAGCATTGCGAGACGATCCGATAGAAAAGTAATGTAAATATCAGTTATAATGTCAGCAATTGATTTAGGCAGTTTAATATGCCCGAGATGGGCGATCTGTAAACTTTCGTCTTTTCTTACATTTTGATAAAGATTGAGCACATTCCGGATAATAGTGGCATTGTCAGTGATACCCGCGAAATAGTAACTCTTATGGGCACGCTTTAACGTAAGCTCAAATTCGTAATAAAGATTCATTAACCGCTCACTGATCATACTATCGATAAGCTCCCGCCTGCTCTGATCCGTCGTCTCTTCGGTCTGCTTTTGCAAAATATGGTCGCTCGTTTTATTACGTATCGCGTGATATGTGTGATAATTAATCAGTGAGTCGTGAGAAAGAAGAATTTCTCCTGAAGCTGGAACGACTTCTACCGGGAAGTCGACAAAACTTACACGGTACAACTGCTTATAAGTTCGGTCATCATGGCGAAATTCAGTAGGCCTTTTATAATACCGGAACGGTAGGACTTGTTCTTCGTCCAAAAGCAGGTCTTCTATTTTTTGCAATTGTGATTGGCAAAAGCTAAACGAAGTAATCATGGGCGTTTTTCTAACAAATGTACACGTCCAGCATTGGCCATGCAATTACGATCAACTTACGTAGTTAGTGAGGTATGGCGCGATCAATTCATAATCGCGATCCATATTAAAGGATAGGCGAATATCTTCCAGGTTATCCGTTTGGATTTGGCCTATTTGTTTTTCATCCCTAAACGATCCGAGCCAGCAATCAAAGCCATCGAGGCTTTTGTGTCCTGGATTGTGGTGACTGAACAACAGGAATTGTTTTTCCGCGGTTTGGCGATAGTAAAGCATTTGGCCTTGACCAACTGTTCCCTTTTCATCTTTAACCTGTTTAAAACTATTAGCCGACAACATAACTAACACTTGATTAATCTGATAACGGTGACGGTAAACAACATCGGTCTGCATTTTATAAACATGGATTTCTTGTTCAGTCAACTCGCTCTTTAAATAATGACGATACAAATTATTTTGCTTCATTGGCGACTTGCTCAAAAACCAGTTCAATAAATCGTGGCTGCCCTGCTTTTCCAAATAATCCAGGAATATGTCCCGCATTTGCCAAAACGCCGCTGGTTTAACTTCCGCATCCGTCCTTCGAAATGTAACGTCTTTGCCATCAATCACTGCGCGGCCAAAGCCCTGTGTTACCAACCATTGATACATATTGCCTTCCTGGCCGACGGTCTGGCGGATCACGTTTCCGCGTATCGATACAAAATCAAAAAGTTGATAGGTATTTTCCATTTAATATTATTTTGAAACAATATCGGGCTAAAGTGTAAACCGTTCAAATGGTGTGGAAAAGTTGACTGATCTCCGCGCTAAAAGTAACTCACATAGTATTCAGAAGTGCTAACCGTGTGATCCAGTTTTTTTAGGTTGCAGTCCTGGCAAAGCAATTGCAGGTTGGTGATATCATTTGTGCCGCCAAGCTTCAAAGGGACGATGTAATCTACCGCCCTGGTGAAATCTGTGCGCAGCAACCCGCTAATGTCGTTCAGGCAAATCGCGCAGGAACCCTGGTCACGGTAAGTCAGCGCGCGTTCGACCCAACTTGGCCAGTAAGTACAGCGCTTAACAATCCCATCCTTTTCCAGCAGATCCGGATAATCCGCTTTTTTCAAACGACTAACCGTCTCTGAAAGCAATAGATTAAATTCCATCAGGAATTTCCGGTCGCCAAACATGACGGAAAAAGCTTCCTTAACCACGTATGGCCCGGCTTCCTTGATCACCAATTCACTAAGGTATTCTGAATACTCGTAGTCATGCTCGTCTTCAGCATCATCGGGTTCATAGCCTTTTCTGGTATAAAAATCCTGGTAGGATTGATATTTGATCTTATAACTGTCCAGATATTTTTTCCATTCAGGCACATTATCTTCATCTCCCAATTTTCGCTGGTTATATTCTATACCCTCGCTGAATTCCTTCCCCGGTTATGATGCTCTGCAGGATAATCTGCTCGGCTACCTGGAAGTTTTCATTCATCTTGCCGCTAACGCTAACGGCTGAGTAAGGACTGTTTTTAATTTGTAATGCTAACCGCATAATATTATAACTTAAAATTTTAAAAAGGCGATTCGATTTACAATTTTATCATATCGAAAATACTAAAAATATTAGAACTTTCCAAATCGATGCTATAGTTTACATGGTGAGAAATGCGCCGCGGCGTGAACATTAAAAAGCCGCTCTTCTTGCTCAATAAGGGAATGCCCTTTCCTCATTTGTTCGTCGGTACTTACCCGAACATAGATATAAGCTGATCTCATAACGATAAAATATTTTTTATGGAATTTCAGCTAT
>JBQCEA010000544.1:0-2603 GCA_051960695.1 Mucilaginibacter sp.
CTTCTGAATTAGTGAATTTTCTTTCAGGTTATGACCGCGACCGTATACCGGATATGATCGTGATAGGTATTGTAAATGTTGACCGTGGCCGGGATTTTACGCCGGTTCATCCTCAAATGGATAGTAATTCAACCGACAGTGCAACGGTTGTAAAAACCTCCGGCGCTGGTCGCTTTTTGCGTTATATTGATGAAGAAGTTATTCCATACATCGATTCGCATTACCGTGTACAGCCTTACCGGGTGTTGTTTGGTCATTCGTTAGGAGGTTTGTTCGCGCTGTACGTGAAAGAAACTAAGCCTGATCTTTTCCCGGCCATGGTACTGGTAAGCCCTGCAATTAATGGTGTTAACGATCATATGATCTATGACGCCGGAAAGATGTCTACTGCATCTCATCCTCATAATGGAAAACTGTTTATTACAATAGGTAACGAAAACACGCAAAAGGTTGATGCTTTAACGGCGCAACTTAAAAAGACAGCCCCCAACTGGTTTAACTGGGATTTCAGAAAGTACGACGACGAAAATCATTTCTCGCTTCCCTACAAAAGTCTTTTTGATGCGTTGAAATTCATCTATAAAGATTGGTTCATTGATTTTTATAGTAATACAAGCCTCTCTTACCAGGATGTTGTAAAGCACTTTGATAAGTTGTCGGAGGAGTTTGGTTATACAATCAAACCAACCGAAGATTTTATCAATAGCTGTGGTTATAGCCAGTTAAGAATGGCAAAAAGGATAGATAATGCGATTGACTTATTTACGCAGAATGTAAAGATGCACCCCAATTCATTTAATGCTTACGACAGTCTTGGCGAAGCCTATATGATTGCCGGTAACAAGGCCCTGGCAATAAACGACTATAAAAGATCGCTCGAATTAAATCCCCATAACGATAACGGCCGGGAAATGCTTAAGAAGCTGGAGGGCAGAAAAAAGTGAAATTAAACAGTTGACACGTCCTCTTTTTTGATCTCCGGTAATTCAGCTTCGGTAATATCGCTGATCCTGCTCAAATCGAGTGCTATTCTGCCATCATCATCACGGTCAAACGTCGGGCTAAACTTAGCGCCCCACACAATGTCTTTATGAGTATAGGCCGTACGTGAGTTAATGATTTGAGAGAATGTATCGTCAAAAGCTTTTAGCAATATGCTGAAGCTGGCTTCGGTTCGCTGTAGTTCGTCAGCAGTCATATCCCGCAGAGGGCTTTTATCATCCAATGGATGTACAACCGTCCAGTTTAAGGTCAGAATACTTACGCGCTTTCTTTCCAGTTCGAGCGGGAAAAATCTGCGGACAACTTTGCCGTCTACGTCTTCATTATAGGAAAATATAACTTCTATTTCCAGGTCGATCAGTACATTCCTTCGCAGGTTAGCCAGGCGGAACATCAATCCGCGACAAGTATCCAAATACGGCGCGATAATGATCTTCTGACTATATAATATCTTAGCTGATGGTCTTGAAAAGCGCCCGTACAACAAACCGGTAGCTAATGCAAAAGCCAGCAAGCCCAGCATAGATTCCAATGCAGCAACGCTATTGGCCGCAACACCACTCGGACTAATATGTCCGTAACCCACGGTAGAGATAGTTTGCGCCGAGAAGAAAAACGCATCCAGAAAATGGTGCAAAGCATCTGTGCCTTCCGATCCGTTGAGGTGTTCGACCCCAATCGCTACATAAATAAATGCAAAAACGATATTTACAAATAAGTACCCGGCTAATACGATCAGCCAGAATTTAGTCCAGCTCATCGTGATCAGCGTATGGTAGTTATCGTCGGTACGAAAAAAGGGTAGACCTCTACGCCGGATATTGATGGAGCCGTCCTGGTTAATCAGCGGCTGACTTTTCATCACCGGCTGCGGACCAAATCCGAGATCATCCTCCGGGTTTATTTTTCTTTTATGAATGGACATAGTGCAAGTTGATTAAGTTGGATGAGTTGGATTGGGTCAATTAGTTTTTATCAACCTAATCAACCATTCAACCGCTTAACTCAATCAACTTCCCCAAATTTATCATTCCGCTTGCTTTTAGTAAAAACAATTTCCATATTTGTGCCACAAGCATGAACAAAGCATTAAACAATAACTGGTGGTGGCTTAACGAGTAATCGTAAGGCAGTCCTGTGTTTGTTTATAAGAAAGATATAAGAGGGTTGCCATACGGTAACCCTTTTTTATTAAGCTGAAGCAGGCAAATTATATATTGTAACTAAATAATCCCTTAAAGGGCAGGAGCCATGAAAGCCATACTGAACCATCTTTTTGAGAATAAAACATTTACCAAAGAGCAATCAAAAGAAATACTGACCAACATTGCGCAGGGACAGTATAACAACTCGCAAATGGCTGCATTTATGACGGCCTATTGTATGCGCAGCATCACGGTTGATGAATTGGAAGGTTTTCGCGATGCGATGCTCGACCTCTGCCTGCATGCCGACCTGGAAACGAATGACCTGGTGGACCTGTGCGGTACAGGCGGCGATGGAAAAGACACATTCAATATTTCTACGCTGGCATCTTTTGTGGTAGCTGGAGCTGGTTACAAAGTGGCTAAACATGGTAACTATGGTGTATCCTCGGGCTG
>JBQCEA010000545.1:0-6607 GCA_051960695.1 Mucilaginibacter sp.
GTGCCGAGAATAAATTCATCGTGTTTACTTATACCGACCGTAATCCGGGAACCTATTACCTTTACGATAAAAGCGCACAGAAACTGATAAAACTGGGTGATATTAACTCAAGCATAAAGCCGGATGAGCTTTGCGCCATGAAACCAATATCTTTTAAGGCAAGGGATGGCCTAACCATTAATGGTTACCTCACATTGCCCCAGGGCGGAAAGACAACAAACCTGCCTGTTGTTGTATTACCGCATGATCAGCCGTGGCGCAGCAGGGATACCTGGCATTACATTGATGAGGTGCAGTTTTTAGCCAACAGGGGATATGCGGTTTTTCAGGTTAATTATCGTGGTTCAACAGGCTATGGAAAGGCATTTAACAGCGCGGGTTTTAAACAGGCAGGTGGTAAAATACAGGACGATATAACAGATGGTGTGCATTGGCTGATCAACCAAAAAATAGCCAATCCTAAAAAGATAGCCATCTTTGGCGGCGGTTTTGGTGGGTTCTCGGCATTGTATGGTGTTTCGTTCCATCCTGAGCTATATAATTGTGCTATTGTGCAATACGGGCTGATCAATTTCTTTACATACTTTAAAGATGTGCCGCCATACTTTAAGCCGCGTTTGCAAATGTTATATGAAATGATAGGCAATCCCGAAACGGATGCCGAACGTTTGCGGGCTATTTCGCCGGTGTTTCATACTGATAGAATAAAAGCACCGTTACTGATATTCCAGGGGGCGAAGGATGAGCGGGCCAATATCAGTGAGCTTAACCAGTTTGTGCGCGAATTAAAGAACCAGAATGTGTCGGTGACGTATTATCTGAAACAGGATGAACGGACAGTTTTCAGGAACGAGCGTAACAGGATGGAAATGTATGCCGAGATAGAGAAGTTCCTGGATACTAATATGCGGGTGAACCAATAAACCCGTTGTGATGAAAACGACTGAGAACGTAGTTTACCGGAAGAATTTTGCACTGATAATCGCCTTTCTTGTACTGATATCGGTTACTTTTATCATTGCCCTTTTTATATCCTATAATCTTACCTCAAAATATGTCGAGAACGAGTTTTCATCGAAAAAAAGCGATGTGCTGGAACAAACGATAAAACCCTACAACGACTTCTTTCGAAATAAGATACCTGAAATAACTTTTTACCAGGGTTATCTAGATTCAGCTTCGGCAGCAAAGTATTCAGATTCCGTTTTTCACGATTATCGCTTTGTAAAACGCATCGTATTTTATGCTATTGATATAGGGGGGCCAGACAATACAGTAGGTGCGGGGCAATTGGGCATACGTGTAAAGTCCATTTATGAATATACACCCAAAGATGGGCGTGTGATAAGTTCGAGGAATACCCGGCCCGAGGATTACAGCGATTTTGAAACGATGGCGGCCAGGCTCAATAATTTTGTGGCAGTTGCAGATACTTCACGTGAGCCAACGCAAGACGAAAAGTTTCGAACTTTTTATGACATCGCACCTGAGAAAATCATCTACCTGAATATTCCCCGGCGTGAGGAAGTAAAACACTATCGTGAGATTCAGAAAGGCGGGCATAGCACAGCGATATACAAGCAGAACATGATGACCTTTGTGCTTGATCGTAGCGGCCTGAATGTTAAAAATACGCATCCGGGGTTGTATCACGATGTGTCAATAAAGCCTGTAGTATATGATCCGATCGATAATGATAACAGCACTATTTCTGCTGAATCGCCGTTCCCGGGGGCTTTTTCTGATTATAAGCTTTATTTCGCATCGCCCAATGATTACCTCAATACCGAGGTGAATAAACGGTTTATGCCCATCGGCGCCATGGTGCTGCTTATTTATGTTTTCCTGGTGTTAATAGGCTGGCTGATCTACCGCAACCTGAGTGTGAACATGAGGTTGTTTAAGCTGCAATATGATTTCATTAATAACTTTACGCATGAGTTTAAAACGCCAGTGAGTGTGATCAAGATCGCCGGCTCTAATCTGCGGGGTGATAGTGAACTTAGCGAAAGGCAACGGAAACATTATGGCAAGATACTGGACGAGGAAGCTGATAAGCTGAACGACCTGATGAATACGTTATTGTCTTTTACCCAGCTGGAGAATAATGCTATAAAACTCAAAAAGGAAGAGATAGATGTTGAAGAATTTGTGAAGGGTTATATTGAAACATTCAGCTTAAAATACCCTGATTTTAAGCTGAGTTATAAAGCACATGGCGTTGGGATAATGTATACTGACCCGGTGCTGTTGGGCAGTATATTTCAGAACCTGATAGAGAACGCTTATAAATACTCTAACCCGAAACGCCGCGAACTTGCTATTAATATCCGGGCTGAAAAGCGGAGCATAGTATTTTCATTCGCAGATAAAGGTATAGGCATTGCAAAGGAGGAGATAAGCCATATATTTAAGAAA
Organism: Mucilaginibacter sp.; assembly: GCA_051960695.1. Classification (GTDB taxonomy): domain Bacteria; phylum Bacteroidota; class Bacteroidia; order Sphingobacteriales; family Sphingobacteriaceae; genus Mucilaginibacter. Next base: position 2,419 of record JBQCEA010000545.1, read on the forward strand.
TTTTACCGCATAGAAAATCAATACAACCAGAATGGCAGTGTAGGCTTAGGTTTGGCATTCTGTAAGGAACTGGCTAATTTTATGAACGGAGAAATTACCGTAAATTCAAAGCTGCATGAAGGCTCGGAATTTATTGTTACACTGCCTTATGAAATTGCCCAATAAACAAACAACAAACTATGGACAAAGAGATAAAAATAGCGCTGGTAGAGGACGATGAAAACCTGCGTTTCCTGGTAGCCGAACGTTTACAATCAGAAGGATATAAGGTACTGGAAGCTGATAATGGCGATGATGCCGAAAAAATGATACTGGAGCAGCAGCCTCACATCGTTTTATTAGACTGGATGCTGCCAGGCAAACAAGGTGCCGACGTTTGTACTGAGATCCGGGAAAAGGGTTTCGATAAGCTGGTCATCATGATGACCGCTAAGGCGCAGGACGTAGATAAGATAGAGGCGTACAATTTTGGCGTGTCGGACTATATTACCAAGCCTTTTAATATGGATGTGCTGGTAGCTATGATCGATAACAAGATCAAGTTCTCATTGAACAGTGAAAAGTCCGAATCGTACAAGTTTGCTAATATGGAACATCAGCCCAATATGCACCTGCTGATAAGGGATGGCAAAAAAGTGGAGCTTACCATATTGGAAAACAGGATTTTACTTTACTTCCTCAAGAATAAGAACAAAGTAATCAACCGCGAAGAGTTAATGATGGAAGTTTGGGGGTACAATGCTGACGTGAATACCCGTACACTGGATATGCACATTGTTAGATTGCGGAAAAAGATCGAAAATAACCCCGACTCGCCACAATACCTGCAAACAGTAAGAGGTATCGGCTATAAGTTTGTATACGAAGGTTAATTGTATAAGGTAAGATTTACGAAGTTTCCAAAACTTCGTAAATCTGCTATTCTTTATGATAGGCAGTTGATAGGATAAACTCACCAAAGAAGGTTTTCTGATCAACTATTTTATAACCCGCCTTTGAAAAACAGTTTTGCATATCCGGTAGTTTGGTAGCTTCTATACCGCATATTAGTCTGAAAAATATGATCATCGACCTGAGCAGCACGTTTTGCCACCATTTGTCTGTTAAATGAAAATCGGTATTCAGCCATAGCCCACCAGGTTTAAGGAAATGGTGAATATGAGCGAATATTTTTTGCAGGTTTTCCTCAGTAAAATTATCGAACAGAAAGGGTGTGATAACCAGGTCAAAATGGATGGTGAAATGCACTTCTTCAACCGCCTCGTTAATAAAAGTCACTTCATTCTCGCCAATATTTCTTTTGCGTGATAATGCCATCATATTGACAGCAATTTCCACATAAGTGATGGTTAAGCCTTCAGGGTAGATCTTTGCAATTTCTTCCAGTATCCAACCGGTCCCGCCGCCAACAATAAGTATATTGCTTTGCGGTGGAATAAAAGGCAGCAGGTAAACTTGAGAGCGAATGAGCGCCCGGCCGTAAACAAGCCTTGAAAGACGGTCATAAAACCAAGCCGAATTATTATAGTTGGCTGCCATATTGCAATAAGCTGTAAAATAAAAGTATTGTTCTTATATTTAATGCAGCCATCTCAAAATAAACCGACCATGAAAGTAACCGTTATCCGCAGCCTGTTACTCATTGTATCCATTTTAATAGCCTCATCAACCTTAGCACAGGTTAAACCCGACGATAAATATAACCGGCAGGAGGTGATGATACCTATGCGCGACGGTATAAAGCTGCACACGATAATATTTACGCCAAAAAACCAAACTGAGAAATTGCCTTTTTTAATGCTCCGCACACCTTATGGAGTAAATGATTATCCGAGCCCGGAAAGGGACACCTATATTAAAGATATGGCCGAAGAAGGGTATATTTTTGTCTTCCAGGACATCCGCGGACGATACCTTTCGGAAGGTAAATACGAAATGATGCGTATGAGCCGCAACAAAAAAGACCCGAAAGCCATAGATGAGAGCAGCGATACTTTTGATACAATAGATTGGCTGCTGAAAAATGTACCCGATAATAATGGCAAAGTAGGTATGTATGGCATATCATATGATGGCTGGACGACTATCATTGGAGCAACTGATCCGCACCCCGCTTTGGTGGCCGTTTCGGAACAAGCCACGCCTTCGGATATGTTCATGAACGATGACCTGCACCATAATGGCGCTTTCCGTTTAAGTTATGCGTTTGAATACGCCTTTATGGAAGAGATATCCAAGACAGACTCGCTTTTCCATTTCGGCGATTATGATACCTATGACTGGTACCTGAAACTGGGGCCTTTGTCTAATATCAACAAGAAATATGTGCACGGCAAACTGCCAAGTTGGAATGCTTTTACTGAGCACCCCAATTATGATGATTACTGGAAAAGGCAGTCGTTACATTATCGTTTGGATTCGCCGCGAGTGGCCATACAACATGTAAGCGGCTGGTGGGACCAGGAAGATATGGTGGGGCCGCAGGATGCCTATAAATTTTTGGAAAAGAATGACAGGCATAACCGCAACTTTATTGTAATAGGCCCGTGGCGGCATGGCGGATGGGCAGGCGGCGATGGCAGCAACCTTGGCAATATTAAATTCGGTGTACATACAAGCACATATTTTCGTAAAGAGATACAGGCTAAGTGGTTTGCCTGGTATCTGAAAGGCAAGGGCGATGGCAAATTTGCTGAAGCAATAACGTTCCAGACCGGCTCAAATGAGTGGAAAAATTATACGGCATGGCCGCCGAAAGAGGCCACAATAAAAAACATCTATCTGCATTCTAACGGTAAACTATCATTTGATGCGCCATCAGCAACAGAAGGGAAGCAGTTTGATAGCTATGTATCCGATCCTACCCGGCCTGTTCCATATCGTGCCCGGCCAATTGAGGAAACTTATGGCCCCGGATCGAGGTGGTATTATTGGCTTACAGAAGACCAGCGCTTTGTACAGAACCGGCCAGATGTGTTAAGCTGGGAAACGGACTCACTTACATCAGATGTAACCGTAACGGGTAATTTACTGGCTAAAATATATGCTGCTACGTCTGGAAGTGATGCCGATTGGATAATTAAATTGATAGATGTTTACCCGGACGTTGATAAGAAAGAGCTTAAAATGTCAGGTTACGAACTGATGGTAGCAGGCGATGTTTTTCGCGGCCGGTACAGGACCAGCTTTTCTAAGCCAGAACCCATTACGCCCGGTAAAGTTGAGCTTTATACTATTGATCTGCATGGAATAGACCACGTGTTCAAAAAAGGGCACCGGATAATGGTGCAGGTGCAGAGCACATGGTTCCCGATCATTGACCGCAACCCGCAGAAATATGTGCCAAACATTTTTGAAACCAAAGAAAGCGATTACCAGAAAGCAACAGAGATGATCTATCACTCAGCAAATGCGGCATCATGCATTAGTTTGCCGGTGGTGCAATAAGGGAAATCTGCGCGTAGAGATACAATACATTGTGTATCAATACTTTCATGGTCACGACGTATGATCGCAAACGAGCTTCCATGCCCCGTTTATTTTGCGGAACCATAAAGTAAAATAGCCGCCGGGAGCATCTTTTTCACGTTTCAGGTGCCAGCCTCCCATTACAAATGCATTGTTGGCATCCAATACTTTTACCTGCAGTATGTTAAAGGTCAGTTCGCCCATTGCGCTTTTATCTGGATAGTGCTTTTTATAGCGATCCAGGGTGCTTTGCCAGCCATAAACAGGCGCGGTACTGCCTACAAATACCAATGAATCGGATTTCCAGTAGCCCTGCATATAGGCGTCGATGTCGCCCCGGTTCCAGGCAAGGCGCTGATCTTCCAATACTTTTAATATCGCATTTTTATCCTGCGCGATGCAAAATCCAGCGGTTAACGATAGCAAGCAAACAAGTATCAGTTTTTTCATACCGAAAAATAAACAATATTTAAGTTAAAACCTTTTAGCTTTGGACTTTCAGCTTTTACCTTATGAAACAGGTTTTATGTTTTGGCGAAATACTTTGGGATACGTTCGACGACGGTAAGAAACCGGGCGGTGCACCCATGAATGTAGCTATGCACCTAATGCAGCAAGGCGTCGATGTGGCTTTTGCCAGTCGTGTTGGCCAGGATGCAGCGGGTGATGAGCTGGTTGATTTTCTTCAACAACACAACCTGTACTCGGAGCTTATTCAGCG
>JBQCEA010000546.1:0-13267 GCA_051960695.1 Mucilaginibacter sp.
CTACGGCAGTAGAAATGCTTGTATTCTGAGTAATGTAAATGAAAAAATATTTCTGTAAAAGAATATTTTAATAACCAAAAAATAATAAAGTTTATGATGATAAAATATTTTTTAATCGCAACATTTCTGGCCGGCGGCTCACTTGCGGCCAGTGCCCAAAAGCAGCCATCGGCTTCTGAGAAGGATAATTACACACAAGTGATCACTAAACGCGCCGAAAAAATAGTGAATGTATTAGGTATTACGGACTCATCAAAATTCAAAAAAGTACAAAATATTATAGTGGATCAATACCGTGATCTGAGCACTATACACGATACCCGAAATACTAAAGTAAAAGAGATAAAAGCGCAGGAAACTGACAAAGCTAAGGCAAACGCTGAGGTAGCAGCCGTAGACAGCGGCGTCGCTATTAAGCTAAATGATTTACATATCGTATACCTTTCAAAGCTTAGTGCTGAAATTAGTCCGGCCCAGGTAGATCAGGTTAAAAATGCCATGACCTACAATGTTATGCCCTTAACCTATAATGCTTACCTGGACGAGCTGCCTAACTTATCTGAAACACAAAAAACTCAGATAAAGGCATGGCTTATTGAAGCACGTGAGCGTGCAATAGATGCCGAATCATCAGAAAAAAAACATGCCTGGTTCGGAAAATACAAAGGAAGAATTAACAACTACTTGTCGGCCCAGGGCTATGATATGAAAAAGGCCGGTGAAGAATGGCAAAAACGTATAAAAGAAAGAGAAGCGCAGAAAGGATGAAAATGAAACAAATAACAAAAACAAATAATAAAAAACCCCTTAAACCAATGCATCCAATTATATTAAACTACTAGTCTTATGAGAAAAACTTACCTCTTAATTTCGTTACTGCTGTTTCTGTGCAGTATGGTCAGGGCCCAGGACAGGACCGTGAGCGGAACAGTTACAGACGAAAAAAATGAACCTGTGCCAGGCGCCACAATACAAGTAAAGGGCGGCAACGTAGGTACAACAACAGATCCGAACGGAAAATATTCAATTAAAGTTACCAATCTTCAGGCTGTGGTTATCGGCGTTAAATTTTTGGGTTACCAGTACCAGGAAAAAACACTGAGAATCGGCGAAATGAATGCCGATTTTAAACTGGTGCCAACAGCTAATAGTCTTGATGAAGTAGTTGTTGTTGGTTACGGTACACAAAAGAAAGCCAGCTTAACGGGTGCTGTGGCAACTGTAGATTTAAAAGAAGTGCAGGATATACCTACAACCAACCTGGCATCGGCTCTTAAAGGTACAATTCCAGCGTTCGGTATTGCAGGAGGTTCTGCACGTCCGGGTGCATCTGCGACCATTACGATCCGAAACCCTATCTTTTTGGCCAAAGATGGTGGAAGTACTGCTCCATTATTTATTATTGATGGCGCTCAAAGAACTTTAAATGATTTCAATTTACTCGATCAAAGTGAAATTGAAAGTATCTCTGTTTTAAAAGATGCTGAAGCTGCTATTTATGGTATCCAGGGTGCAAATGGTGTTGTTATCGTTACAACAAAACGCGGTAAAGCCGGAGCTGCAAAGCTAAACTTTAGTTCATCAATAGGAGTATCCAATGCTGTGCAATTGCCGAAGATGATGTCGGGTGTACAACTTGCTACCTGGTTGAATGATTATGAGCAGGGAAAATATAATTATACCATAAATCCGGAGGGTTATATTAATGGTGACCTTAATAATAAGGATGCGAATTATTATACACCTGATGAATTGGCTTATTTCGCCAGCCACAATAACAATTTTGTTAAAGAAGCTTTTAAACCGGCAGTTATGGCTCGTGAAGCCATTAATGTAAGTGGCGGTAATGACAGGACAACTTATTTCTTTGGTGCAAATTATGTTAATCAGAACTCAAACTTTTCTGGGGTTAATACTAATCGTTTAGGTTTAAGGGCGAATATTGATACCAGGATTGCAAAAGGTTTAAAATTCAGCGCATCATTAAGCGAAGATGTATCAAAAAGCAAAAGCTATTGGTATAAGTTATCAGGAACTACTGAAAGCCTTGATAACGACTTTTTATCATTAACTCAGGCACCACCATGGCAGCAATATTTTATAGATGGGCACCCGGTATATCTCAGCGCAAAAACTGCTACAGACAATATTAACTTCTTCGCAGTTCAGAACTCAGATAACTATACTGATGCCAATAACTATATTATGAATGCCCAGGCAAGCCTTATTTATGAGATCCCGGGTATAAAAGGCCTTTCGATAGGAACCAATTATAACAGGAATATAAACAATAATTTCAGCAAACAGTACGGTACAAGCTTTGTATACTATCAATATTCTGGTTTAGGAGATAATAACCATATACCAGGCGGAAATATAGTAGGCACACCTACCATTAAGAATGGTGACAGAGTGAGGTTAACACCAGGCTTTGCTGATAACTATCAATGGGATGCTACCATCAACTACGAACATGCTTTTGGAGAGCACTATATAAAATTTGTAGGCCTTTATGAGCAGATAGAAAATTATAACGAGGCAGTTGCCGCAGAGGCAGATGGTGTAATACCTGGCGGTAAAGATAATCAGAACTTTACAACAGGCGATCAATCATCAAGCCAGTCAACAATGATAAGCGAAGGTGGAAAGGAAGCATATGCAGCCCGTTTAAATTATGCCTATTCTGACAAGTACCTTGCCGAAGTAGCGTTCAGGGCAGATGCGAACACCAACTTTCCTCCAAATAACAGGTGGGGTTATTTCCCGTCGGGGTCAGTGGGTTGGGTTATATCAAGAGAAAATTTCTTTAAGGACAATATATCTTTTATTAACTTCCTTAAGCTAAGAGCTTCAATAGGTTCCCTGGGTACTTACAACACCAAAGCATATCAATATGCGCAGAACTATAAACTGGGTACGGGTAATAATGGCGGTGCTGTATTTGGTGGTAATAATGCTGACAGAAGCATAGGGCTAGTACCTAACATTACTATTGCTAACCCTGATTATACCTGGGATCATACTACTGAAACCAACTACGGTTTGGATGCCCAATTCTTAAAAAACAGGTTGTCGCTTACTGCAGATTATTTTTGGAGCCATCATTATGATATGTTGGCAAATCTAACATCATCAGTGCCTGTACTAGTTGGTGCTCCACCTGCAACAGAGAACTATGGTATCATCAATACTTTTGGTTATGAAATTTCATTATCATGGAAAGACCATATTGGAAAAGACTTTACCTATAACATTAACCCGTTCTTTACATGGAGTGATAATAAGTATATAAAATATGATCTGTCATCAGCTTTAGCAGGAACATTCCAGGATCTGACAGGTAAATCTGGTGATCAGGGAGTGTTGGGGTATAAATCTTTAGGTATCATCAGAACTCAAGACCAGGCAAATGCAATCATTGCAGCAAGACAAGCAGCTGCCGGCGGCGCAAATAATGTAACTATTTTTGGACAACAGATCATGCCAGGTATGATCAATTTCCAGGATCTTAACGGCGACGGTATAATTGATTCAAAAGACTTACAGTTTCTGGGTCATAAAGCAAGTAATCATAATCAGTTAGGATTTAATTTTGGAGGTTCTTACAAAGGTTTAAGCTTAAATGTAATAACAGGCATGTCATGGGGCGGCATAGCTACTTTGGATGGTAATAAGGCAGCAACAGCTACAGAAAACAGGCCGATTTATTGGGCTGATCACTGGACACCAACCAATACCAACGCTGCATATCCTGCACCATATTATACTGGCGACTATCAAACAACTACTGACTTTTGGTTTGTTAGTGGATTTACATGGAATATTACCAGCGCCAATCTAAGCTATACATTACCCACAAAATTTGCCAATACATTAGGCATGTCAAGTTTGCGGGCTTATGTAGTGGCAACAAATCCGCTAACATTGTATAACCCTTATCCGGATAATTACAGAGATCCATCATCGCCATATGCATCGTATCCAAATCTTCGTACAGTCTCATTTGGTTTAAACTTTGGCTTCTAAAATTTCGAAAAAATGAAGAAATTATTTAATATATCATTAGCAGCCGTAACCGTAGCGGCGCTATGCACAACAAGTTGCAAAAAGGTACTGGATAAGGAAGATCTTCAGTACTTAACGCCGGCAGAAGTTTTTAATGACTCTACACTGGCAATAAGAAATGTTAACTACTTATATACAGCTAACCAACCTTCATGGTTTGGAAGCACAGGTGGCGCTATAGGCAGCGGAGGTGGTATGTGCGATGAGTTTTATTCTGATAATGCCTTTGTAAAAGGTACTGTAACTATAGAGACCGTTGGTGACATTGGTACTTCTGTAAGCACAAGTGGTAATTATGGCAAGATTAGGACAATCAACGAGACCATCGCAGGATTGCAGGCAAGTACACTGCCTAAATCTACCAAGAACAGGTACATTGCCCAAGCCTTATTCTGGCGAGCTTTCAGGTATTTCGACCTTGTAAGGCTTTATGGTGGTGTGCCAATGGTTCTTACGCCACTTCCGGCAATAGGTCAGGCAGCTAAAGCAGCGGACGTTCTGCCAAGAAACAAAACTTCGGAATGTTTTGCCCAGATAGAGAAAGATCTTGATACCTGTATGAAATATCTGCCCGCAAAATGGACCGGTTCCGATTACGGCCGTATTACATCTGGAGCTGCCGCAGCATTTCTGGGTAGGGTATTGCTGACTTATGCCAGCCCTGAATTTAACCCTAACAATGACCCGGCACGCTGGCAGGCAGCTTATACGGCTAATACAAATGCGGTAAATATGCTTACAGCGGCAGGATACGCCTTATATCCTTCATACGATGGTTTATGGTTTGTAAAAGGTACCGCTAACACAGAAGCAGTGATGGTGACAGAATATAACAACCAAACTGATGACAACGGTACTAACCCAAATACCTACGATAATGCTACAAGGCCTGCTTATTTAGGTACTAAAGGCGGCTCAAACCAGCCAACCTGGGATATGGTAAAAGCCTATCCAATGCTGGATGGTCAGGCACCAGGTGTGTCGACCAAATATGCTTATTCAGATCAGACTTTTTATAAAAACCGCGATCCAAGGTTTGATAAAACTATCGCATACAACGGTTGTGTTTGGCCATTGCTGAATAATTCAACTTACAGGTTGTGGACTTATTACTACTATAACAAAGCCACCTCAACCAAATCAACAGAACCATCATCACCAACAGGAACCGGCTTTTATTTACGTAAAGCGATCGATCCTACTGTTTCAAAAGACAATGCCCTTTACATTGGTACCGACTGGATCGAGATCCGTTTCGCTGAAGTGCTCTTGAACCAGGCAGAATGTGCTGCAGAAATTGGTAACCTGGGTGTAGGACAGGAAGCATATACCAACCTGATCGCTATCCGCAAGAGGGCCGGCATTGAACCGGGAGCAGATGGTTTATATGGATTGGCAGCTAATATGGATCACGATCAGATGATCAATGCCATCATGTATGAAAGACAGATTGAGTTAGCATTTGAAGGCAAACGCTATTGGGACTTGAGAAGAAGGAAGCTTTTGGAAAGCACTTTGAATGGTAAAAAACGTTCAGGTCTTACCATTACACTGAATAATACAGGTACTAACACAGACTACCTGAGCTCAACCCGCGATTCTTTAGCAAACGTATCATTGGATGCTTTATACAACACAGTATTTACTGTTAAGACTAAAGCAATGGATTCTTATAATATTGCAGTTCAGCCGGGTGATTACTTCTTTGGTATTCCAACTGCTGCATTACAGAATAATGCTGCTCTTCAGCAAAATAATACCTGGGGTGGTCCATTTGATCCACAGCAATAGTATTGATTAGTTGATTATAAAAAGGCAACCGTCTCGTACTTATGCGAGGCGGTTTTTTTGTTAATGGTGAGTGTAATTGAATTCCTGGTATTTAAATTATCGAAGAACGAATGACTTTAATTTTTTTGTATTATGTTAACACAGGTACTTGTCGTTGATAATTCGGTTTTAAAACTTTAAAATGAATAGTTAGCACTGTTTTGAACGTGTTTTGTAACATACTTGCGACAAATATGGCAAATTATTTAATGAAAAGTTAACATGATAATATTCTATAATAGCTTGCGAAAATCTTATACAAAAGACAGGTATATAGCATAGATATTTGAATAGGATAAATAAGAAACCAAATTAATACCTAAAGTTCTGACATGTTATTGTAGATCATTTTGATGAATTCATGATATGTCTTGTCTTTGATAATTTGACTATGGGAGGCCATGCCCGATATGGCTATTATTACAAACCGATACTTATACAGAAATGAAAAAAAGAATTCTTTTACTGTCGTTATGTTTTGCTTTTTTCCTGTTCAAGGAGGCGTTTGCGCAATATCCGCAGGTGCCTGAGAAAGTTAAAGCTGAAACAGATTCCATGATGGCAGCCGCAATGCGCCACTCAGATTCAGCATGGAAAGTTGCTCTGCCTATTATTCGTGCTGACCAGCGAAAAGGTAAAGTATATGTGCCTTGGGCGTCCAGACCTACTGATCTGCCGCAGGCAAAGATCCCTGCTTTCCCTGGTGCTGAAGGCGGCGGTAAATATACATTTGGCGGTCGCGGCGGTAAAGTATATGTGATAAACACTCTTGCCGATAGTGGTCCCGGAAGCTTGCGTGATGCATGTGAAAAAGGCGGTGCACGTATCATCGTGTTCAACGTAGCAGGAATTATTCACCTTAAATCACCGATCATTGTTAGAGCGCCTTATATTACCATTGAAGGTCAAACTGCGCCGGGTGATGGTGTTTGTATAGCAGGCGAATCATTCTGGGTGAATACACATGATGTTATCATACGTTATATGCGTTTCAGACGCGGCGAAACCAACGTTGGCCGTCGTGACGATGCTCTTGGTGGCAATCCTGTAGGTAATATCATTGTAGACCATTGCTCAACCAGTTGGGGTCTTGACGAAAATTTCTCGATGTACCGTCACATGTTCGATCCGGGAGATGGTTCAAAGGAAGAAAAATTAGGTACAGTTAATATCACTATCCAGAATTGTATTTATTCAGAAGCGCTTGACTACTGGAACCATGCTTTTGGGAGCACTACAGGCGGTGAAAATTCTACAATGGCCAGAAACCTTTGGGCTGATAACACCGGGCGTAACCCATCTATCGGCTGGAATGGTGTATATAATTTTGTTAATAACGTAGTATTTAACTGGCACCACCGTTCAATGGATGGCGGCGATTATACCAGCAATTTCAACATTATTAATAATTACTTTAAACCCGGACCGGTTACTCCAAAGGATCAGCCTGTAGGGCATAGGATCATTAAACCGGAATCTGGCCGCAGCAAGCTTAAAGAGAAATGGTTTGGCCGTGCTTATGTTGTAGGCAATATTATGGAAGGTTATCCCAAAGTAACTGCTAACAACTGGGATGGCGGTGTGCAGGTAGAAGAATTACCTGATGCAGGTCCTTACAAAGATTATATGTATTCGGCAACACCATTCCCAATGGCACCGGTAACTATAATGCCAGCTAAGGAAGCCTTCAAATTTGTAGTGGCAAACGCAGGTGCAACCCTGCCAAGACGCGATCCTGTTGACGTACGTATTACTGAACAGGTAAGAACTGGTAAGATTGCCTATAAAGAAGTAAAAACAGATACCGACTTTCAGTTTAAAGTACGTAAGCTGCCAAAAGATTCTTATAAATTAGGTATTATAACTGCGCCATGGCAAGTAGGCGGGTATCCTGAATATAAAGGTACTCCATACAAAGACAGTGATAACGATGGCTTGCCTGACGCATGGGAAGTAAATCTTTGCCTGAACCCAAGAAATCCTAATGATTCAGCATTGCCTGCTAAAAATGGCGGAGGTTATACCAACATCGAAGTTTACCTGAATACAGTTGCTAAAGCTGGGGAAAAGAAAATTGATTAATATTAAACTGATATAAAAATTATAATGTCAGATTTTAAAAAAAGTCTTTGGTTTATAATTGGTTTGTTGCTAGGGTGTATGTGTGTGCATACACCCTTATTTGCTCAAAAAAAGAAAGCACCAAAACCACAACCACCTGTTGCTGAAAAAAACGGCAAGTTTGTTTACACCAGCGAAGCCAACGGCGACCGTATACCTGATTACTCTTATTGCGGTTACATGGCATCGGGAAAGCCTATACCTGATGCACCTGTGAAGGTTGTTGTTCCGGTAAAGGCGGGTGACGCCACTTTGCGCATACAATCTGCACTCGATTACGTTGCATCTCTTCCCGCTGATAAAGACGGTATCCGCGGAGCGGTATTATTAAATAAAGGGACTTATACCGTTAATGGCAGCCTTCATATTAACGCTTCAGGCGTGGTATTACGAGGTAGCGGCATGGGTGCTAATGGTACCGTGCTGTTTGCAGCAGGTACAGGCAGGCAGACCTTTATCAAAATTGCCGGTAAAAACGACCGGCATACTGAAAAAGAAATTGATATAACCGACGGTTATGTACCGGTAAATGCATTTACATTTCATGTTGCTTCAACAGCAAACTTAAAAGCGGGCGATAAGATCATCGTTCACAGGCCAAGTACCCAGGACTGGATCAATTTATTAGGCGCTGAAACATTTGGCGGCGGCCTGAGTGCATTAGGCTGGAAACCTGGCGAACGTGACCTGTTTTGGGATAGGACCATAAAAGAAATAAAAGGCAACGAAATTACAATAGATGCCCCGCTTACTACAGCGCTCGACAGCGCTTACGGGGGCGGCAAAATAGCTAAATATGAGTGGCGGGGCCGTATTGAGCAAACCGGGGTTGAAAACCTTACGCTGCGTTCGGCTTATGACGCCAAAAATCCAAAGGATGAAGCTCATCGCTGGATGGCCATTACTATGGAAAATGTATCAGACTCATGGGTTCGCCAAGTAATATTTGAGCATTTTGCAGGTTCAGCGGTATTTGTGCTGGCTACTGGAAACCGTATCACAGTAGAGGACTGTAAATCACTTACACCAATTTCGGAAATAGGCGGCCAGCGCCGATATACTTTCTGGACAATGGGTGGACAAACACTTTTTCAGCGTTTATATTCCGAAGAAGGTTTTCATGATTTTTCAACCGGCTTTTGTGCGCCGGGTCCTAACGCTTTTGTGCAATGTATGTCAATACACTCGCAAAGCTTTAGCGGTGCAATTGACAGCTGGGCTTCGGGCGTGCTGTTTGACGTGGTAAGAATTGATGGGCAACCGTTAAGCCTGAAAAACCGCGAACAAGATGGACAAGGTGCAGGATGGAGCGCCGCAAACAGCTTGTTATGGAATTGCACTGCTGCTAAGATAGATTGCTATAAACCACCTATGGCCCAAAACTGGTCTTTCGGCTCATGGGCACAATTTGGTGGAGACGGCTATTGGGCGGAGTCTAATGAAAACATTAATCCTCGTAGTTTTTATTATACCCAATTGGCTGATCGCTTGAATAAAGATGTTAGCAAACAGGCGGCTATAATTAGAATTGAAACAGAGCCGTCAAGCAGCCCTACAGTAGCGGAAGCAGCGGCATTGATGGCAGCAGCAAAAAGGCCGGCTACCACAATAGGAGACTGGGTTGATGAAGCGCCAAAAAGAGATCCGATCAGCACAGACGCGCATGGTGCAAAAACTATTGATCAGATAGGTTACAAACAACCGGTACAACCTGGAAAAGCTCCGGCAATGAGAGTGTTGAATGGTCTGTTGGTACGTGGTAATACTTTGCTTGAAGGCCATCACTTTGAAGCTCCATGGTGGAATGGTAATGTTAAACCTGAGTATATAGCCAAAACTGCCAAACCCGATATTACACGTTGGGTACCTGGTCGCACAGGAACTGGTTTAACTGATGACCTGAGTGACATTGCCGACTGGATGAAAAAGGATAACATCATTGTATTGGAACACAATTATGGTTTATGGTATGATCGTCGTCGCGACGACCACGAACGTATCCGCCGGATGGATGGTGATGTTTGGCCTCCGTTTTACGAACTACCTTTTGCACGAAGCGGACAAGGATTGGCTTATGATGGTTTAAGCAAATATGATCTGACCAAATACAATCCGTGGTATTGGAGCCGTCTAAAACAATTTGCTGATCTGGCAGATGAAAAAGGGCTTGTGCTGGTACATCAGAATTACTTTCAGCATAATATTATTGAAGCAGGTGCACATTATACAGATTTTCCATGGCGTACTGCCAATAATATCAACAATACAGGATTCCCGGAGCCTGTGAATTATGCAGGAGATAAACGTCAGTTTATGGCGGAGCAGTTTTACGACGTGACGAATCCGCAGAGGCGCAAACTGCATATCGCATACATCAATAAATGTCTTGATAATTTTGCCAATAACACCGGTGTTATACAGCTGACAAGCGCTGAATTTACAGGTCCATTGCATTTTATGCAGTTCTGGGTTGAGACCGTTAAACAATGGGAAGCAACTCATAAGAAGAAGGAGATCATAGGCTTGAGTGCAACCAAAGATGTACAGGATGCTATTCTTGCCGATCCCTCAAAATCATCCGTTATTAATGTGATCGATATCAGGTACTGGTATTACCAGGCAAATGGTAAAGCTTATGCACCACTGGGTGGCCAAAGCCTTGCTCCACGCCAGGAAGAGCGCATATTTAAACCGAAAGCTTCATCTTTTGAACAAGTTTATAGAGCTGTATACGAGTATCGCCAGAAATATCTGGACAAAGCAGTGCTTTACTCGGCAGATGGTTATGAGCATTTCGGATGGGCAGTATTTATTGCCGGAGGATCATTGCCGGTACTACCTGCAACTACCGATAAAGCATTTTTAACAGCAGCTGCAGCCATGCGCCCGGTTGAATTACCAGGTACACCTGAAGGTCAATGGGCATTAGGTAATGAGGCCAAAGGTTTCATCGTCTACAACGATTCAAACAATGCGATCCATCTTAACCTTACGAGTGGGGCCAATTATAAAATACAATGGATCAACCCGCAAGATGGTAAAGTTTTACCAGGCGAAAGCACCATCAAAGGCGGTAATAATATTGAAGTTAAAAGCCCGCAGAGCGGAACAGCTATTCTGTGGTTAACCCGTATATAATATGTTTAAATGGTTAATACCTGTATGTTTAGTTACCTGCTTGCTTTTCTCTGGATATAAAAGCAATGAAACCACGGCTTTGCCTGTTTTGAAAATATCGGCAAACAACCGCTATTTCACAGCCGATGGAAAACCCTTTTTCTGGTTAGGTGATACAGGCTGGCTGCTTTTCACTAAAATGAAAAGAGATCAGGTTGAAAAATACCTGGACATACGCAGCAAACAGGGTTTTAACGTTATACAAGTAATGGTGCTGCATGGTATTGGGGATGTAAACGCTTATGGTGATTCAGCTTTAACGCATAGAAATATCACTTTACCCAAAGTAACTCCGGGAAGCGAATTTGGCAAAGGTGATGAATATGACTATTGGGACAACATTGGTTGGGTAATTGATAGGGCTGCCGAAAAGGGCATCTATGTGGCGCTTGTACCTGTATGGGGATCTGTTGTAAAAGGGGCCCATATTAATGCAGATGCGGCAAAAACGTATGCCGAATTTTTGGCGAAGCGATACAGGGATAAGTCGAACATTATATGGATGAATGGCGGTGACATTGCCGGTTCTGATTCCATGAGGGTTTGGAAAACAATAGGCAATACGTTACACGCGCTTGATCCTCAGCATCTGATCACTTATCATCCGCGCGGCCGTACACAATCCTCAACCTGGTTCCAGGATCAACCATGGTTAAGCTTCAATTCGTTTCAGTCGGGGCATCGCAGCTATAGCCAGGACACTTCAAAAAATGATCTGCATTATGGAGAAGACAACTGGCGTTATGTACAGGCCGACTATGCCAAAACTCCGGTAAAACCCACATTGGATGCAGAGCCATCTTACGAAAGAATACCACACGGATTGCACGACATAAAGCAACCAAGATGGACGGACGCAGATATCCGCCGTTATGGCTATTGGTCGGTATTTGCAGGCGCTTGCGGATATACTTATGGCAATAATGATGTGATGCAAATGCATCAACCTGCGGATAAGCATAGCGCTTATGGATCAAAAGGTTATTGGTTTCAATCCATCAATGATCCTGGCGCACAACAAATGCAGTACCTAAAAAAGCTGATGTTATCAAGGCCATATTTTGAGCGTGTGCCTGATCAGTCGCTTATTGCATCCGGTCAGGGCGAAAAGTATGACAGGCTGATCGCCACAAGAGGTAAAAACTATGCTTTTGTCTATACCTACAATGGCAGGGCAATGCAGATCGATCCTGAAAAACTCCAAGGTGATCAGATAAAGGCTTCATGGTTTAACCCGCGTAACGGGCAGACAATAACCATTGGAACAGTTAAGAAATCGAAACCGATGAAGTTTGATCCACCTGGCGAAAAGAAGAATGGCAACGATTGGGTGCTGGTACTTGATGCAATTTAAAAATTGAATATTCTAACTCATGATAAGATATTTTAAATACTTGTTTTTAGGTTTTGTAGGCCTGCTTTTGTTCGCCTGCAATGCCCGAAAAAGCATATATTTGTTTACTTCTTTTCATGAGCCGGCAGATGCCGGTTTGCGTTTGCTATATAGTTATGATGCTTACCACTGGACTGATCTGAACCACATTTTTCTGAAACCGGAGGTTGGCGCGGCGAAGATCATGCGCGACCCATCGATTGTGCAGGGGCCGGATGGAATTTATCATTTAGTTTGGACAACAGGGTGGAAAAATGACCAGGGGATAGGATATGCCAGCTCACCTGATCTGATCCATTGGTCGCCAGAGCAGCATATCAATGTAATGGGATATGAGCCAACGGCTATCAATGCCTGGGCACCGGAATTGTTCTACGACGATACAGCAGACCGGTTTATCATTGTTTTCGCATCAACAGTGCCGCACCGTTTTGCAAGGGGCGAAGAAGATGAGAATAATAATCATCGCTTATACTATACTACAACAAAGGATTTCAAAACCTTTACCCCAACTAAGTTATTCCTCGATCCCGGTTTTAGCGTTATCGATGCCGAAATTGTAAAGCGTGCCAAAAATGATTATGTGCTGGTAATAAAAGATAACACCCGGCCAAACCGTAATATACTCGTCGCATTCAGCAATAATCCACTTGGGCCTTATACTAATTTTTCGAAACGGTT
>JBQCEA010000547.1:0-2083 GCA_051960695.1 Mucilaginibacter sp.
ACACTTATTATAATTTTTCAGTAGCCCTTTTTTATATGGTTCTTACGATGGCTCTTGATATCAGTAAACAGTGGTTTTGGCAGCAAGTGACACTTAAGCGCATTCAAATGGAAAACCTTAAAACCGAATTACGGTATCTAAAGGCGCAATGGAACCCTCATTTCCTTTTCAACTCTATTAATACCATCTATTTTCAAATTGATAAAAACAATATTGAGGCGCGAACATCACTTCAAAAATTTGCAGAATTGCTAAGGTACCAGTTATACGAATGTAATGAAGATACCATATCTATAGAAAAAGAAATAGAATACTTAAAGAGTTATATGGACCTTCAAAGGCTACGCAAAAACAATAATCATTCAATCAATTTTAATACAGTAAATGAGGTAAGCGGTTTTGAATTAGCGCCACTGTTATTATTGCCTTTTGTTGAAAATGCCTTTAAGCATCTGTCAAACTTTGATGATCAGCCTAATTATGTTAATGTTAACTTATACAGACAAAATGGTTGTTTTGAATTTGAGGTAAGCAATTCAAAAAATAATATTACTGAGGCATCACAAAATTGTTATGGAATCGGTTTAAAAAATGTGCAACGCAGGCTAGAACTGCTATACGCAAACAGGTATAGTTTAGCTATTGATAGCACAGATCTGTATTATGTGGTAAACTTAAAAATCCAATTGCCATGAGCATCAGGTGCATGATAATAGATGATGAACCTCTTGCCTGTAAAGGCATGGAGGAATATATTTCCGAAGTTGAATTTTTAAGCCTCGTAAACATTTGTGATAATGCTGTAAAAGCCTATGCGTTATTATTTTCAGAGAAGGTAGACCTTATTTTCCTGGATATTGAAATGCCCAAACTTACAGGAATTGAGTTTTTACGATCCCTAAAAAATGCACCTGCTGTAATATTTACAACAGCATATCCTGATTATGCGTTACAGGGCTATGAACTGGATGTTATTGATTACTTAGTAAAACCGGTATCTTTTCCCCGATTTTTGAAAGCTGCTAATAAAGCGAGGGACTTTTTATTAGGAAGAAATATAGGCAGAGAAAATGTAATTGATAAAGATCATTTCTTTTTAAAGGTGAACAGCAAATTCGAGAAGATATTTTATGATGAGGTATTGTACGTTGAAGCTATGCAGAACTATGTTGCCATACACCTGCCGGGTAAAAAAATGATAAGCTACATGACTATTTCGCATGTTGAGGGTCAATTACCGGAACAGCTTTTTATGCGGGTTCACAAATCCTATATTGTATCATTAGCCAAAATACAATGCATTGAAGGAAATACTGTAATTATTAACCAACAGCAAATTCCGGTAAGCCGTAATTTAAAAGAAGACCTGAAGGCTAAAGTTGTTGACAAAAAACTGTTTAAGCGTTAGTGATGTGCTTTGCTTTTATACTTTAAGGGCTATAGGCTCTATTGCATCTGTGGCACTCCTGGCAGATTGATAAAGCGCCATTTTGGAGCAACTGCAAAAGCCTTATCGTTCCGTCGGCCAAGATCCGGGAGGTAGACTGCCCGACCATAGGGACGAATCTGGATGGCCGGCTTGAGGTTTTTGTGGTAGGCCAGGATGGTGCTATATGGCACAGTTGGCAGATACGGATTACAACAGCATGAAAGACAAGGATACTTCTTTATGGCCGGTATTTGGCAGCTCTGGACCGACAAGCAAACCGGTGAGAGGCTAGATACCTTTGCTGTTGTAACCACTAACGCCGATGAATTAATGACCCGGATACACAACACCAAGAAACGAATGCCCACCATCCTGACTGATGAAACGACCGAACTTTGGCTGAGTGGCGATTTGTCCGAAAAAGAAATTACCCAACTGGCGACCTTTCATACCCCTAATCTACTGGAGGCCTACACCATCCAAAAAGATTTTAGAGATGTACTCCACCCTAAAGAAAAATATGAATATCCTGAACTACCACCACTCACGGTGGCGTAAGAAACCATAGGCAATCAGTTTCATAAATTATCCTTGACTACAAATGACTGGATATTTTTTAATCCAGACGGCAGCATATCAAATGATAAAGACAAG
>JBQCEA010000548.1:0-2713 GCA_051960695.1 Mucilaginibacter sp.
TTTCATGTAATCCTAATTGTTTTGCCAGCTCCATATCTGCCATGTTTTGTAGCTCAGTGCGTTGCTGCGGCCATACTTTGCACACATACTTCCAGTCGGGCAGTTGGTCGCTGACCATAGCTAACGCGCGCATAACCTCCTGTGCACCTTTAGATGCCGCATCTCCGCCTACGGTGAGTATCATCAACTGATCCTGCGATACGCCCAGGGCCTCGCGCACCGCGCTCACCCTGATATCGTTCCGCTCATGTGCTACAAACAAATCTGTATTACAGCCAACCGGAAGCACTTCAATACATTCACCGTTTATACCATCCCTCACATACATTTCCTTGACCCAATTGGATGTAACCAGGATCAGCGGGAGCGCATTCAGAACATCTTGATAATTGGCAATATAACCATCGGCAACAAGCCATGGGATGGATACAATCCCATGCCGCTGAGGATGCATAACGATATGTGGGATATGTCCCCAGTAACCAATACCAACAACAACATCAGGGGCAAACCATCTATAATACCATTCTTTTTCCTGGTCCGATTCAAGATGGGCGGCATGTACATCCACTCCTAATGCTAATAGTCCACGATAAAGCAAATCACCCTGAATGGCGAGTCCGCTTGGGGGTGGCGGGTAGTAATATAACAATAGTATTTTCATAGTTTATGCTCTGCCATTAGCCGGTTCATTGCATCATGCGAATTTGTAAAACGCCAAAACGCTTCCTCAACAGGTGTTGTCCGGCTTTCCCAGCCGTCTTTTGGAAAATTGTATGTAGTGTGGATCATCTCATATTTTTGCTGCCAGATATCATAAGGCAAAGGAAAAAATAGGTCAGCGGTCTGTATAGCCCTGGGAAGATATTTGCCATCGCCATCCTCATAGGCAAACATCCAAAACTCCGTTGCATTTATTTGCCCGCTGTGCCAAAGCTCTATCGCTGCTTTACTGATCTCCTCGTGGCGCCGGTGACGGGTATATTCACCTGCCGGGCTATGGCTTATAACGATGTCAAAATGGGTTGAAGGTATTAAGGCTTTGATTGTTTTCTTTATTTCGTCTGATTTCAGTGGGTTTTGTTCAGGACTATCGTCAAGATCGCCCATAACGCCTCTCGCGTTTATTTGATTCAACAACTTATAAAATCGTGGCGCGCGGTCGGAGTCATTTTTTCTGCATAAGCAAACCACAAAACACTGCCATTCAGGATGGTTTATAATAGTGCCGCCAGCCCATAATATTTCATCATCGGGATGGGCGACAATAATGACTACCGTCTTTTGACATTTCATGCATCAATACGCTGTTTGCAGAATTTCTTCACTAAGAGAGATCCTACAATTAAGAACAGTACAGCTTAGCGTTTGTTGGGAAAAAATCGGGTTATTGTGGAGTTGAGGGCTAATAATGGATTCTATCCCTGACCAGGACAGACCGGCTAAAAATATTACTGTATATCAATTCCTTTCGGAAATTACTTAAAGCTTTTCGGTAAATTTACGTAGCTGATTGCGTTTCACCACTATCAGTGTCCCCAAATAGCGTCTCTACTTTTGTCGGCGTGGAATGTTCATCGATCCACAAGCTTTTAATACCTGCCATATTTCAATAACAATTAAACATTATCATTATGAAAACTAAAAACTATGTACTATTAGTATCTTTCGTTTTCATGACGCTCATCTTCGCGTCATGCGGTAAAGATGGTGCGACAGGCCCCCAGGGGCCTACAGGACCGACAGGCGCCACCGGCGTTGCCGGCACCACTGGCCCAACCGGTCCTGCAGGAGCTAACGGAAGCGTGATCTACAGTGGTAATACAACGCCACCGGCAGCAACGGGCGCAGTTGGCGATTTCTATCTCGATCTTGCAACAGGCATATTGTATGGACCTAAAACAGCCAGCGGCTGGGGTAGTGGTTTTTCATTAAAGGGTCAGACTGGTGCGGCGGGAGCGGCTGGCAATACTATTATCAGCGGCACGGGAGCACCCTCGGCTACGACAGGCAATACGGGCGATTATTACCTGGATGACAGCAGCTATTTGTTATATGGTCCCAAAACCGCGAGTGGCTGGGGAACCGCCACCTCATTACAAGGGCCTGCCGGAACTGCCAACGTACAGTATTCGGGTTGGAACTTTGCAACCAATATTCGTGACACAACAATTGACGAAAGTTCTCTGGTAGTTGCTAATCTGGCCGCATCATCGATCACAACAAGCGACTTAAGCAATGCATCGATACAGGTTTATCTCAACTTCGGAGCAGGCGTATTCCCTATGCCTTATACAAGCGATGCCGGGGGTAAAACCAGTACCATGAGCTTTTTGCCCCAAGTTGGCCGAATCCTGATCACCCGTTATACCGCAGACGGTACGGGCTCAGTTTCTTTATCGTCCGTGATTCAGTATCGGTATGTAATTATACCAGGCAGTGTGCTTGTGGCAGTGAACAATCATATCAACCTAAAAGACTACGAGGCTGTAAGAAAGTACTTCCGCATACCCAATTGATATTTAAAAGTAGATTAATAACTGCTTTATTTTACAAATAGGAGGTTTTTTTATTGCTGATTTTTCTGAGACACTTATAAAACCGGACACAAGTCGTTCGGTACCGTTACAAAACGCAAAGCGGATCTCTCCGTAAGAATCTAATGATCAAATATTTATTAAATTGGAACGCGAATTGAGCGCCACTTAACGAT
>JBQCEA010000549.1:0-5352 GCA_051960695.1 Mucilaginibacter sp.
CGCTCGGGGTCAACTACGATGACTTCTTTGAACTCGGCCCGGACACCGGCACTGTCGATCTTGCTTTGCTGCATTTTCATAAACCCGAAGGTCACCAGGAATTTAGGCAATGATATGGACCTGACCAGGTCATAGTCTTTGAATAGTTTGATCGGTTTATTATATATGGTTTCATTAAGCAGTTCAATACCTTTTTGCCTGAGTTCTTCCGGTAAATTGAATTGCTGCGCAACTTTTTGGAACGCCGTCCTGGCCAGTTCTTTTTTGATAAGTTCCAGCTTCTCACTGCTGATCGAACCGCGGTAATTTTCCATCAGTTGGTACAGACCCTGGAAAACCTCGTCCGCGATAGTTTTAGTTGGGAAAAGGGTATTGTCAAAATCGAATATCAGTGCTTTGATCATACTCTATCAAACCAAGAAAGTCTCTTTTGTTTGGGTTATATTGTCAAGCAAAAATCTGTGTTAAACGTTTCAGCAAGTATATGAGCTGGACCTGTCCCCATTGCGACCGTGAACTGCCATGGAAAGATTACCGGCATTATTGCCAGCGGGTGGAACTGGATAGCCTGTTCGAAGGGAGCTCGCCCGAATTGGTATTGGCTTTTGACAAGATACTGGCAGAGGTAGCGGACTGGCCAAAAGTTTTGGTGGGCGTCACACCGAACTGTATCGTCTTTACCCGCCGGGTCGGTTTTTTGATTATCCGGCCAATGAAGAAATGGCTAGACATCAAATTTTACTCCGCCGTCAGTCATTCCGAAAAACCAGTGATCAAAAGCGTAGCCGCCGGTAAGAAGTTCGCCAACCATATCCGGGTTACTAACGTGGATGATCTTAACCCAACTTTGTTTAGATACATTCGGGAGTCTTATGACTTAAAATAAAACGTGCTGGGCCTCTGTTAATAACGAGATCGTTTCCCCATACCTTGCTTCACTGTCAAATCAAATGCATTATGATATTATTTCCGTAAATGTCATGAAGCAATGCCTTTTGCACAACGTCACTCAAAGGTTTTATAGGTCTTTTTCCTTTCCTAAATAAGGCGCCGGCGCAGCCGATCCTCATCAGTGTTTTTATGATAGGGCTGTAAAGGATCGTGTGATCGACCGTAATAACCATTCCCGTTTGCTCGTGAGTCGCCATAATTTGCATAGCGCAATCTTCGGTAGTGGCCAAAGGCTTTTCTAGCAAGACATGTTTGCGCGCTTTCATGGCCGCGCAGGCCATCTCCGTATGGAATGCCGGCGGCGTCACAATACTGACGATATTAATTGCGGGGGCACCAATTAAGTCGTTCCCGTCATGGTAAACCTTGTAATCGCGCGGCTTTTCGATGCTTCTGGGATCAGCTATCGCCACAATTCGGTAATTTATTCCACCAGTAAGGGAGAAATTGCCCGAACCCTCCGTAACCTATAATACTTGCCTTATACTGTTTTATACATTTCTAACAACGGTCGACTGGATCAGATTTGCAGAAGCTAAAAACAGGTATAAATTTTTCATCACCGCGGAAATTACTTCCCTCTGCGATTTTTAACACATCGCAAACCGCCGGCGATAAATCGGGGTTCTATAAGCAGTTAAGAAACTGAAATATGGACATTTCGAAACGTTTTCCTGAAAATCCGCTCTTAATCCCTAAAGATCTTCCTGCCAGCAGGGACGGCTGCAGATCATCAGCCTGCTCAACCCGGGCGCGTTTCGCTTTGAGGGTAAAACGGGGTTGCTTGTGCGGGTCGCGGAGGGCGTCGCAGCAAAAGAAGGAGTGCTCTATTTTCCCGCGCTCGATGCCGCGGCATACTGAGCTGATCGAAGTTCCGTTAAACGACCCTGATCTGATTGCTACTGATCCCAAGGGTAGTTAAATATAAAGGTTTGGATTATCTCACAACAGTATCGCATCTCCGGTTGCTGTACAGTGATGACGGCGTCGGGTTTAGCGAAGCCAGGACCGGCTCTTTTCTGTTTGGCCAGGGCGCACTTGAACGTTTTGGCATTGAAGGATTGCCGGGTCGCCCAGATCGGTGACTTGTACTACCTGACTTATACTGCTGTATCCGACAACAGAGTCGGCGTAGGCTTCGAAACGCTTCTCGCAGCTAATATTTTTAGAATAATACAGAAATTAGTTAACAATAGCATTAAACATTCGAAAGGCACTGAAATACAAATTACCCTAAGGCAAACCGATTTTATCCAAATTACGGTTACCGACGATGGACAAGGGTTCGACCATAAAAATTCGATTGAAAAGGCCGGAAGCGGACTTAAAAGTCTCAAAAATAAAGTGGCTTTGTTAGATGGTAAGTTAATGGTAACGTCAGCCAATCCAGGCATTAAGGTCATTATAAAAATACCTTCAGAAATTGAACGCAAATCGAGTAGCCCTTAAGGCAATCTTATTGTGTCAAGAGGTGTATCAAATCGGCTCAAATCTGCCCGATAGAGCGTCATTCGAAAGCTTTCGAATTTTACCTTTTTGGCGAGATTGAGTTATGTAACATACAAGGAAAAAAGAATTGTTAAACCGGCAGCGAGATGATGAATTCCGATCCGTTGCCTTCTTTGGTATTCACATCGATCTTCCCGCCATGTCCCTTTACGACAATATCATAACTCAGCGACAAGCCCAATCCCGTCCCTTCTCCGGTTGGTTTGGTAGTAAAAAACGGCTGCATAATCTTGTCTTTAATGGCATCAGGAATGCCATTGCCGTTGTCTTTCACCGATATAATTACAGAGCCATTTTGGTGTGCTGTGCTTAGCTCAACTTTCGGCTTATATCCGGCCCCGGCTGTTCTTGACTTTTGCT
Source organism: Mucilaginibacter sp. (assembly GCA_051960695.1). Lineage (GTDB taxonomy): Bacteria > Bacteroidota > Bacteroidia > Sphingobacteriales > Sphingobacteriaceae > Mucilaginibacter. The sequence goes on from JBQCEA010000549.1 coordinate 2,821, forward strand.
GCACTGCATAAAAAGCATTATTGATCACATTCAACAGCACCCGACCGATTTCCCGCGGCATGGCTTCAACTTTGCGTAGTTTTGTATCGAACTGAATGACCAGTTCGGCATTAAAATCCTTGTCTTTTGCTCGAAAGCCATGGTAAGCAAGGCGCAAATACTCATCAGCGAGGGCATTAATGTCGGTCGACTCCTTTTGACCTGCAGGTGTCCGGCTATGCTGAAGCATACCTTTTACTATAGCATCAGCGCGCTTGCCGTGGTGATTGATCTTTTCTTCGTTTTGTTCAATATCATGAGCTAAAGCTTTAGCATCAACAACATGCCCTTTATCGAGCTCTTCTTGTAATTCGGCGAGCATCTCACGGTTCACATCTGAAAAATTATTGACGAAGTTTAACGGGTTCTGTATTTCATGGGCGATGCCTGCCGTCAGTTCACCCAGCGAGGCCATCTTTTCCGACTGGATCAATTGGGTTTGCGTTGATTTGAGTTCGGCCAGGGCACGGCTTATTTCGTTGTTTGCCTTTTGCATCCGCCGGCTGTTTCCCCAGGTTATAAAACCGATCAATGCAAATACCAAAAGCGCGGCAATAAGGATATACATCTTTATTCGTGTCCGGTAATTCAATTCGGCGGCCGCAAGCTCCAGCCGGTGCTGTTGTTCGGAAAAAACCAGATCTTTGAATTCCCGGGCGTTCTGCTGGTTATAAAGGCTATCATTGATAGCCATTACGATGGATTGATATTTAAAGGCGCTGTCGACCTGGTGCGTCGCTTTGTACACCTGCGCCAAAACCCGGCTCGCCCCGTAATAGGCATGCGTTTGTGAATTGCTCTTTTTTACACCGAGGGCCTTTTTCGCAAAGTAAATAGCGGAATCAAGCCGGCCCATTCGCTGATAAATCCGGGCCAGTCGCTGACTGCTCATCTGCTTTTCGATAGTTATATCGTCGGCCAGGGTAAAAGGATATACTAAATTAACGGCGGCTTTATATTGCTTTTTGCTCATATCAATTTCCGAAATTATCTCATAGAGCGGATACCATTGCCGTTTGGATTTAATATCCAGGAGGTAACCCAGATGTGAAAAGTATGCAGCAGAATCCAGCTTGTTTAAACCGAAAAATGCTATTGCTATCTGCGTATCAAGAAATTCCTCATCGAAAGGATGCCAGCGAATTTCTTTTTCGTGTGCTTTTACCAGAAAGAAGTTATTGAGGGCTTTTTGGTCATCCTTTACGTTGATGCAGACTAGCCCTATTCCCTGGAAAGCAAAATAGAGTAGTGTATTGTCTCCCGATAGATCGCCAAGCTGCTTTGCTCGGAGAAATGCCTGCATGGACTTAGCATTTTCGTCGCGCAAACGCAACGCTTCCCCGCGGATTAGAAGCACCCCTCCCTCTATAGCAGGAAAATGCAGTCTTTGGCTAAGGCCAAGTGCCTGGCCATTATATTTCATTGCAGAATCAGGATAGGTGTAGGTATAGTATTTAGTCAGATCATTTAATAGGTTGACCTTATTGGTATCCGCCTTAGCGGATCGTAACACGCGCTTGAGGCTGTCCGCGTACCGGTCTTGCGCCACTGCCTGTTTGAAGAAAGGAAACAAAAGCGCGAGTAAAAGGATTTTTTTCATTCCGTATGGAGTCGTTTAGTTTTCGTTTGATAAAAAGCAGCATAAGATAAGGAAATCGCCGGAACTCGGAAAAGTCATGGGAGTTTGTGAAAGGCAATTTAGTATTTCGATCGTATTTTGGCTTCAGATAATGTAGATTGCGCCTGCCGGGTTTTTCGATGATTATCAAGATGTGGCCCGGTAAAAACCTGAAAATTATGATTTTAAAACAGGTCATGAGAGGTAAAGACCGGTCTGGCAAACTCCCCGCGAACTGGCTAAATAGAGGCCCTATAGGTTTAAGCTAAAGGGCGTGGGCTATACAGCAGTTTCACCAGTTCAGTGCGACTAATTAAAGGCGGATATCGTCGCACCGCTTTTTGCCGTTTTTTGGCCTTTTCTCACGCCAACGCAACGATCTGGGTCGGGTGTGGATCTTCCCCCAGATTATATGGCTCAATGATTTTAAGCCAAGAAAATTAAATACACCACGTGCCGTAATAGCCGGGGGCGCCATGGCGGATAGGAAACTGCTGAAGTCAAGTTGCTTGATTTGTCAATGACCACCGGCGAGCGCCCAAACGGCGAGAAAATCTGGACATCAATACCGCAGGGCAGGCAAGACGAGGCGGAACAATTCGGTAAATTAATTGCTGATTTTATCAGGAACAAAAGAAACGCATAATCACCTGTTATAACAACGTCACAAGGTAACCAGGGCTGGGTAGATACAATGAAAGCGATGCAACGTGTGGTCAAATGCTGGATGATCTTCATTTCGTTGTCGCATCTGACTTTGGACTCATCAATCTTTCACATAACTCAGCTTAGCATCTCTATACATCGGCTTTTGCAGCTCAGCCTTTAGTTTTTGGAAGGTTTCAGAAGGGTCCTATGTTGCAAACATATTGACC
>JBQCEA010000550.1:0-2249 GCA_051960695.1 Mucilaginibacter sp.
GCCAGGAAAGGGTCGTCTAATGCGCGTCGCTCCAGCTCATGCATAGCGCGTGCGTCAAGTTCCCCATTCAGATACTTCTGTATTTGCAATATGTCTGCTTGCCTACTCACTGTTCCTGTCCATGCAAATTTTCAGGTTCCTTTTACCATTCTGAATGTAGCTTTTAACGTCATTCAGGCTAAACCCGGTTATCTCTGCTATTTCCTTATAACATTTCTCTTTCAGGTAAAACAAATCGACGCTTTTTTTCTGCCCTTCATTTAGCTTTTCCATACATCTTTCCAGGTTTTTCAGTACGATTTCTTTGTCGTAACTATCATGATGCAGAAAAGGCACAAATTCCACAACACTATCTAAACTAATTTCCTCAATCTTTTTGCCTGCGCGTAATTGCATCAAACAATAATTGCGGCTTAATACATACAGCCAGCTCCTGAATTGCTTTATTTCGTGCTGTTTTACCTTAATTATCAATTCTTCAAATATTCCCATCACAGCATCCTTGGAGGCTTCCTCATCCTTCAAATACTTTAAACATACACCATACACAATGGGTACATAGTTTTCGAAGAGGATGCCTAACGCTGCTATATCACCATTTTCACGGTAAATATTCAGTTGGGCTTCATCATCGGAATTATTGGTTTTAATTGGTCTGCTAAAAAAGCTCATTCCGGGGCTACAAATTAAAAATTTTTAATTGGTTTATGGAAATTACTATTCCGGGGCATCTTAAAGATGAAATGACTAAGGCAGACTTTGGTCATAGTTTAATTCACTAACCTAAACCTTGAGCAGTCCCCGGTACTTGCCGGGGCTGTTTATCTAAGATACTGACCTAAATGCAGAAAGGTATTTGTCGATATACAATTGCTTGGATTTAGCCTTGTATTGCATGATGAAGCGCGGATGTTCCAATGCGATGATCTTCCCGAAAAAGCGATACTCGTCGTTCAGTTTTCGCAGGAAATTCTCATTCTGGCCCGTACCGAAACAAAAGCATACGTCGGTTTCAACGCCTAAGTCAATTTGCTTACGAATATTTTCGATGATATAAGGCTTGGTCGCCTTGATAAGGGCAGGACTATCGTAATAATTGTAATTTTTTTCTCGGCCTTTGTTATCGACAGTGGTAAACCCAAGCGGACAAAGTGAGTTGATGTAGAGCTTGCCGTAAAACTCTTCCACGCCGCCAAAAGCATGGATCATTTCATATATAAAGACCGAAGAGGGTTCGTGAGAAACTTTACCCTCATACGGAATCTGGCATTCCGACACGAGCCGTTTGGTATCGGTAAAAGGTACGCCTGTTAATCCTGCCCCAAAGCGACCTGGATTGATACCGAGGATCAAATGCCTTTTATTATTGTCGTTATAGTATTTCCGGTAGAATGTTTTCGATATTCCCATTGCCTGCTCTGATTCCTGGTAGGGATTCATAATACGGATACCAGCGGGCAACGGCTCTCCTGTATAAGTGAGCTTTTCAATGAAACGGATGATCTTATCGGCGAAGGTCATACAGCTAAGATAGATACTAAGAGCGATTTGTCATACTGAGCAAAGTGAAGTCTTACTGTAATCACCCATTAAACCCAAAGCGTCATTGCGAGGAGCGTAGCAACGAAGCAATCTCCGAACTATATGCATGTCCGCTGATTAAGAAAGGGAGCGGCCTCGGCTATCCAATCCTTTTTATTATTTTGTGATATGGTATTTGAACGAGGCGGCTGTGCTTACATTATGACCAATAATTATCACAAATGTGCTATATGTGGGCGTTACATCCTTATTGGACGTGTTTGGGTTCATAAGAATAAAACTTATCCTAATAGTTTTACTGCAAAATACAACTGTAGCAAACTTGTTTATTATCTATTCGATTCAAGGATCGAGGAAGCAATAGCTGTGGAAAAAGCGTTAAAAGGCGGAAGTAGGAAAACCAAGTAGGATCTTGTTAGTCCCTTGAATCCTGGTTGGATTGATCTGTATGATGATCTTATTAAAAAATAATTGCTATTTGATTGCATGGTCGGGAGATTGCTTCGTTCCTCGCAATGACGCTTTTGGAGATATTTAAACCAAAAAAGAGCGACAGTTTCCCATCGCTCTTTATATTTTAAATCCGAATCGAAAATTCGATATTATATTAAAATTCTTACCGGTTCTTCCAGCAAGCCTTTCAGCGTCTGCAGAAATGCAGCGCCGGTTGCGCCGTCAACCACGGGGTGGTCGCACGTTAAGGTAAG
>JBQCEA010000551.1:0-3469 GCA_051960695.1 Mucilaginibacter sp.
TGCATTTGATAAGGCTTACATGGAAATGATGGTTGACGGACATAAAGAAGCTGTTGACCTGTTTAGACAAGGTAAAGAAAACCGTGCTAATGCTGTGCAGAATTTTGCAGCAGAATATCTTCCAACAATCGGAATGCACCTCGATTCTGCTAAAGCTATTTTGGCTTCTTTAAAGTAGAACTTCGGTATAAAACTTAAACTTAAAGGGTTAGCTTTGTGAATAAGCTAACCCTTTATTCGTTTTATGGCGACAGTTGCACTAAAAAGTGCTGCAGGCAAATGGGTACTAACCTCAGCTATCCTGGCTTCGGCAATGGCTTTTATAGATGCTACAGCGCTTAATGTAGTTTTGCCGGCTCTGCAAAAAAGTCTTAATGCTACTGGTACTGATCTCTTTTGGCTGTTAAATGCTTACCTGCTTATCCTGGCGGCACTTATTCTCATTGGCGGTTCATTAGGCGACAGATTGGGCCGCAAAAAGGTATTCATGATCGGGATAGTGGTTTTCATAGCAGGGTCTGCTGCATGTGGTTTCGCGCCAAGTATTCTTATGCTGATCGTCTCAAGGGTTATTCAGGGCTCGGGCGGCGCATTGATGATACCAGGAAGCCTCTCGCTTATTTCATCTGCTATAAATGAAAATGAACGTGGCAAGGCCATCGGCACATGGTCGGCAGCAACAACTGTTGTTACAATGGGAGGCCCGATTATGGGAGGTGCTTTAGCCGATGCAGGGCTTTGGCGTTATATCTTTTTTATCAATGTGCCTATAGGTTTGATAGCATTGATCATTTTATGGCTCAAAGTAGATGAAAGAAGAGATACGGATAGCAAGGGCTCTGTTGACATCTATGGTTCGATAACCATAGCACTGGGTTTGGCACTACTTACTTTTGGTTGTCTGCGTATACCATCAGTAGGACTTAAAAGCCCACAAGTTTATCTCACACTTGCTGCAGGTTTGTTAATGCTTATTGCCTTTCTGTATATTGAAAAGAAAGAGAAATACCCCATGATGCCCTTATGGCTTTTTAATAACGGTACTTTTAGCGGCGTCAATCTGCTTACGTTTTTCCTGTATGGAGGATTAGGCACCGGGATGTTATTTCTCTCCTTAAATCTGGTGCAGGTACAGCATTATAGTCAGCTGCAATCCGGGCTTACCTTTTTACCATTTACCATTTTAATGATCAGTATTGCAAGGTTCGCAGGTACTCTGGCTGATAAATATGGTCCCCGGTTATTATTGATCGCAGGTCCGGCAACAACAGGAGCGGGCCTGTTGATACTTTCATTTGTCGGGCAAACTAAAGGTCCGGCCGATTACTGGACTACCTTCTTTCCCGGTATTGTGGTGTTCGGCTTGGGTATGTCGTTTACGGTAGCACCTTTAACCGCTACAGTGATGGGTTCGGTTAGCAATCATTTTTCTGGAACGGCCTCAGGTATTAATAATGCTTTAACCCGAATTTCCAATGTGTTTGCCAATGCTATTTTCGGTGCCCTGGCGGTTTTGCTTTTTACTGCGGCTTTGCAAGGGCAGTTAAATAAAATGCCTGTCGACACTAAATCAAAGCAGGCCATTGTCACCCAGGCTGTAGACCTGGGTAATGCCAAAGTGCCGCCGGCGGTGAATTCTGAATACAAAACTAAAATTGAACAGGCATACCACGTCAGTTTTATTGATGCCTATGCTACTATAACCAAGTTAGCAGCGGGTTTGGCATTTATGGGTGCACTAATGTCTGTTGTTTTTATCCGAAATAGCGCGGTGAAAAATAATTAACTGTAGTGAAATAAACATTTTCATTTGCAAAACAATTCTTCTAAATTTAATTACAATAAACATTAAGGCCATGAATGAGGATGAAGAAGCAGTTTTGAAATCTATGGCTGAGGGCGTTACCAAAGGCTTGTCCGATTCAAAGATCGTTAACAATCTGTTGGAGCCTGTTTCAAAGGAAGTCGGTAAAACACTCGGTACCATTTCCAAAGCCATTAATGTGGCGATATCACCTATAGCCGGAATGATATGGGGATATGAAAAGATCTCAACCTGGCTGATGAGCAGGCTGGAGCAAAAACTCAATAATGTACCGATAGAAAATATCATTCCGCCTAAAGCTTTGATCGTAGGCCCATCCATAGAAGCTATCAAATTTTTAGGGGAGGATGAAGAACTGCGTGAGATGTTCGCGCAGCTTATTGCTTCTTCGTTAAATAAAGAGGAGGCTGTACATGTGCATCCCGGTTTTGTAGAGATACTCAAAAATTTATCTACCGAGGATGCAAAGGTTTTGAACTTCATTTATCTCAAAGGCTATTGTCCCGAAATAAAAATATTAGCCTGGGCAGCTGACAAACCTAACGTTGAGGTTCCGGTAAAATATCTTTTTTCTATATTGGAGGAGATAGAGAATTTACTATTAGGCGGCCACACTTCCATTGTTAACCTGGAAAGGTTGGGTCTGATAGAGTCTGCTCATTTGTCTAAAGTAGACCGCACAGATTATAATAAGATCAGAAGCAGCGTTCCATACAGTGAAATAATTAACAATGGTATCGAAATAAACAAGCCATATAAAGTTCTCGAGAATTATTTTGAACTTACCAGTCTTGGAAAGGATTTTTGCCGGGTCTGTATAGGGAAAATGATTGAGGATTTTATTTAGATCATTAGTGGCTGTTATTCAGACTTAAAGGATAATCTTCGTTCCTCTAACAAGCTGCGTAATTTTGGCATCGAACCCGGTCCCATGCCATGGAACTTTAATATTTCCTTTTCGCTGTGTTGTGATAATTCTTCCAGGCTGTTAATACCGTGATTCTGCAAAGCCCGCCGCGCTGGTGCACTAAGTATAGAAAACGGGTCGTTCGATCTATCTTCGTTTGCGCATATAGGGCATACCGGGCAATCGCTGCTTTTATAATAACGATGTCCTTTTGGGCATATCCTCAATGTTTTGGCCGCTGGCATATCAATCTCCTTCTTTTTTAACGCCTTTGAATAAAGCATAAATAGCCATAGCGTGTCCGTGGCCAAGCTGAAAGTCATCCTTCAGCCATTGAACAATATCTCCCGCTTTTACTGAGGGTTGCAATTCTCCATTTTTCAGAAAACCTTTTTGTTCGGCCATTTGCCTGAAATCATCTGGTGATTTGCCGGTTTTAACCTGAATATTATCTAAATAAGCCTGGAATGACATAGTTGTTGTCTATTAATACTTCAAATATAACGTGACAAAACGCAATTTGCGAGGTGCATATCCGACAAAAAGGAGGGGAGATAGCGCGATTATACAATGATAATCAAAACAACCTCAACTGCATTTCCTTCGGTGGCTTAGCCCTGCCAAATACAGTACGGCCGCCATATTTCCACGATTCGTTCCGTTCCTGTTCAATTACTTTATCAAAATTGGCGTTAGGCGTAAAATCTTTCTCGGCTCTTTCAGCAACTGTATGCAGT
>JBQCEA010000552.1:0-2062 GCA_051960695.1 Mucilaginibacter sp.
GCCTTTTCAGTGCGGATGTGACCATTGACATAGTTTCAATTATTTTAAGATGTTTAAAATTGTGCCTACCTGGTTGTCGGTTATGGCCTGGTTAAATAGTGCAGTAGTGTAGGCGTACTTGGCTTGAACATAGTCGGTTTCAGCCCGGTACAAAATACTTAGTGCAGCGTCGAGCTCGATTATATCTGTCAAACCGTTCCGGTAAAGCGATAACTTTTGACGGTAGCCCTGTGTAGCGGCCTTTAACTGGTTAGGTATTTCCCTCAGCCGTTGCCTTGCAGTTTCTATTTCGGCATTGGCTTCATTGGCACTCGATGCAAGCAATTCCTTTTGCTCTTCCAGCTTATTACGATAATAATCTGTTTCAGCCTTTTGAGTATTCATCTTTAACTGCTTGCGGCGCAGATCAAAAAGATTATATGAAATGCCCACGCCAACCAGGTAATTATCGCGCTGAAATCCCCAGCCGGTTGAAAGACTGTTATAATTACCTCCGGGGTCAACACTTGATCCACGCCCCCAGGCAGCACCTTCAAGTGTTATCTTAGGGTTATATTGGTTCTTCACCAATTTTTCCTGGTCTTTACTATTCTGATACAGTGACTGGTAATAGTTGATGATAGGATGTCTGGCGGTATCAGTTGCAAAAACTGTTTCCGGCGCATTAATAAGCTCGTTCGCAGCCAGGGTATCTGCTACGATAGATTTATATTGCAGTCCGCTTACTTCTGCAAGCTGTAGTTGTACCTGTTGCACCTGGTTATTTAACTCTATATAGTTTAACCTGGCTTTTGATAATTCAGCATTGGCTATACTGGTATCAACTCCGGGGCGTACGCCGCTTTTGGTAAGAGAACTTACTGAACGCAATATTTCCTGTGTGCGACGAATGTTGCGGGCCTGTATATTGAGATAGTCCTGCAAGCTCATCAACAACAGGTAATCGTTGATGGTAAACGCTTCCAGCTGATATTTGGACCTTGCGAAGTTATTTTGCTCGACACGTATATTAGATTGTGCGACACGGTTTTGCGCACCGTAGTAACCAAAGTTGTACACTTCCCAGTCAAATGAGGCAATGCCAAGGTTAGCGGATAGGGCAGTGGTTACATTAGTGGAATGTATGCCTCCCGAACTGGAAGGAATGATGCCGAAACCAAAATATGGCCCGGTAAGGTTATTACTTGTGCCGATATCGGCCTGGTAGTTCAGTTTTAAATTGGGCAGCCAATTATTCCTGATCTCAGCTGCCTGTGCTTGCCTTATGCGGATAGCGGACGAATCAGTTATTAATGTAGGAGCATTCCTGTCAACCCTGGTTAATAATTGTTTTAAGGTAACCGGTGTTGCAGGTTGTTGTGCTTTAAGCGTTAATGTCAAAAACAACAATAACGGTAAAAGGAGCAAGCCTTTTTTATTATTTAACATTGTTATTTAATGATTAATTATCTGGAAATGAATAGAAATTAAAGGCAGAAACCTTCAAAAAGCCTGGGATGGCTCAGATAATAAATCAAATGGTAAGTTTCCCGGTTAGCAAATAAGCTTGACCTGGAGGAAGTATTCTAAAATGAATATCAGCTATGATTTTACCTGTTATTTTAGTAAATACTCCGAATATAAGTGGTAATGTGATACTTATTAAAAGGCTAATGGCAGATAGCACAACCAATAAAGGGTTAGCTACTTTTTGGCTGACCGCTTCGGCGCTGGCATCGGCATCTTGTAAACTTTCAGGTTTGCGTTTGGTGAAACTCTTAACCAGTATAGTGTGAGAAATGCGCGGCTTTGTTTGCTGGTTAAATGCACTAAATCCAAAAAATGGCTTAGCTACAAATAACAAAGCTGTTAATGCGAAAAATATTCTGAAAGCCTTCAGCCGCTGCTGCATCATTTTAGTGATATGACTTTTTTACACGCACAAAAGTGGTGCTAAATTGTTTGATTGAGCTAATGTAATAAAAATGTTGCATAAAAAAGCCCCGGCTTCCCGAGGCTGAATATAATTGATTGATTTATACAGTTTCATTAATCTTACTCGGCATTTGCCCTGAACATCAGC
>JBQCEA010000553.1:0-6180 GCA_051960695.1 Mucilaginibacter sp.
AGCACTAATGCGTTGATCATTGGTTTGGCCTGCTGTAATTTATTCTCAAAGAATGCAATAATCTTTTCAGTTTCATCTAACCGAAAAAACGGAACAGATTGCCAATGAGGTATTGCTTCCTGAATAAAATCGAAAACTCCTTCTGCAGTTTCAGTTAATAATATTAACTCAACGTTGGTAAGCTGTTCAAGCCGTTTTTGCAGCGAAACCCTTTTGTTTTCATAAATGATAACCACCTGTGATTTAGCCTGCTGATGATTGCCATTAATTAATACCAGATCGGCTTCATTAAATTGTTGTCTTAATCCAAATGGTTTTGAAACGGAGCTATAATTGAATTGATGGTGGTTGATCTGATCTGTATATTCCAAAAACGCGCCATTTGCTAAACGGCCCGGCGGTGAAACTATTTCGTCATTATGGAATGAATCAACATATGCGCATTTATATTGGAGCGATAAAGCATTGATTACCTTATCGGCCAAAGCTTTAATGTAAACACATGGCGCACCTACAATGGCCCATTCATTTCTGCCTAAAGTGCCTAATACCGGCCTTACAAGCTCTGCATGCTTTTTATGCTCTTTTGAAATCACGTTTACCTCCCGTTTTCTCTATCAGTTTGGTTTCTTTGATCACAATATCATGACTTAAGGCTTTGCACATGTCATAAACGGTCAAAGCCGCTATAGAGGCTCCTATCAGTGCTTCCATTTCAACTCCGGTTTTAGCGGTTATTGTCGCGGTGCAATCTATTATAACCTCCTGATGTTCATTTAAATGAATATTGATCTGGCAGTTATCTAATCCTAACGGATGGCATAAGGGTATCAGCTCACCTGTTTTTTTTGCAGCCATAATTCCCGCGATAATAGCCGTCTGAAATACCGAACCTTTTTTAGTTTGAATGTCGCCATTAATGAGCTGATCTAATACCTCGTTCGGCAGTGAAACAACGCTGCGTGCCGTAGCCATGCGTCGCGAAACTTGTTTTTCGCTTACGTCGACCATTGTGGGCTGTCCGTGCTCGTTTAAATGAGAAAAAGTCATCCTTCAATTGAAAAGCCAGATACGATATGCCTGACCTTGTTTAAATTCATTTTGCTCCGATGGTAATTCCATAAAAGCATCTGTATCTGCTAAGTTAGCAAAATCGCCGGAACCATTACCTTCAATTGGTTGGGCGATGATCCGGCCATCAGGTGAATAACTCAGTTTAACCTGTAAAAAGTATGTCAGTTCAGGTGTGAAATAAAAGTCTTCAGATAATAGCGCATACATGGGAGCTTTCAGATTTAAATCCTGACTTACACTTAACCAGGGCAAAAAATACCGATGCATACACATAAAAGTAGCCACCGGATTACCAGGGAATGCAAATACCAATATGCCATTATCATGTTTGCCAAACCAAAATGGTTTTCCCGGCCGCTGACTCACTTTATGGAAAATGGTTTTTACACCAATATCTTCCAAAGCACAAGGGATATAATCAAACTTTCCCATGCTGATACCGCCGGTCATCAATATCACATCATAATTTTTCAGGCAGTATCCAATTTTTTCACGGCTGATGGTCGCATCATCAGGTATATGAAGCAGATCAGCTTTTATATCATGTTGATGTAATATCGCCTGTATCGTATAACTATTCGATTTTCTGATCTGGATAGGCGAGGGCATAACCTTTATATCAACAAGTTCGTCGCCGGAAGAGATAACCACAATCGTCGGCAGCTTTTTTACTTGCACTTCTGACTTGCCGACAGATGCAATGGTGTTGATCAAAGAAGGAGTGATCAATTGTCCTTTACTTATAATCACCTGATCCTGTTTTTTGTCGGCACCTTGCAGGTGTACGCTTTGATGTCGTTGAATGCCATTTACAAGTACCGTTGCAAGGCCATCTTTTATTGCCACGTCCTCATAACGTATAATTGTATCAGTTGAGGCCGGTAATGCTGCCCCGGTCATTATTTCAACGCATTCTTCAATAGCAGTTGTTTCAATTGGTTCTTCACCTGCTGCCTGTATACCTTTTATACGGAATGAGGAAATACCTTTTTCAATTGCCCGGTAATTAATGGCGATACCATCCATCATTACGCGGTTAAATGGCGGCAGATCCCTATCAGCTGTGATGTTTTCAGCAAGTACCCGCCCGATCGACTGATCAAACGAGATTATTTCAGTGCCAAAGTCTTTTGCTTCAGCTAAGATTAACTTTTCCGCTTCCTCGACTTTTGTCATAATTTATCCGCCAATTGTCGCCATTGATTCATGCGTGGGGTCGTTTACATTTCTAAGATATTCTGCTTCTCGTCCATCTTTAGGCCGGTTTCCAAAAGCACGAAGTAAATGATTTTCGATCTGTATGTCGGAAAGGTGGTTACGGATTAAATCCCTGATATTAAGCACACCTTCATCATATAAACAAGTTTTTAAAACACCCTGTGGCGTTACCCTGATACGGTTACATGTACCACAAAAAGTACGCGAATAAGCTGCAATAATGCCTATATTACCCTTATGCCCAGGTATATGATAATTGCATGAAGTGGAATAAGCTGGATCCGTAAGTTTCTGTATGGAAGAATAAGCTTCACTTATTTTCTCCAGGATACGGACATAGTTCCATTTTAAGCCATCATAAATATGACCTTCGCCGTTAAAAGGCATTTCTTCTATAAAACGGACACTTATAGGAAGGTCCTTAGTCAATTCAACCAAAGGAAGTATGTCCTGAGTGTTTTTGCCATCCATGACAACCGCATTGATCTTTACCTCCATACCATGCTTTAAAAGCTGATCCAGCGTTTCCATGACCTTTGGAAACTCATCTCTGCGGGTGATTGAAAAGAACCGGTTTGCGTCTAAAGTATCGAGGCTAAGATTAACCGACCTTATGCCTATCTTCTTCAATTCGGGAATGAGCGGCGCTGTTAGCACACCGTTAGTGGTGATCGTTAATTCATTTACCCCATCCATTTTAGACAGTCGAGTTAAAAAAGGCATCAGGTCTTTGCGTATAAAAGGCTCACCTCCTGTTATCCGAATTTTTTCGATACCCATTTTTACCAGCAGACTGCAAAGGTGCAGCATTTCTTCGTAGGTCATTAGCTCGTCCCGTGATAGCCAATTCAAGCCATCCTCTGGCATGCAATAGAAGCACCGAAGGTTGCACCTGTCTGTTACCGCCAGGCGCAAATAACTGATCTTTCTGCCGTGATTGTCCGTTAGCAATAGAAGAATGTTTTGTAGCTATAAAGATAAATAATACAACAAACCCTAATGTTTGTTCAATGTCGTTTTATATAAAAAATCCTGTTAACTGGATATCAACAGGATTCATGTATTCTTATGATTGCAACAATTTATTTCGTTTTAAACTTATAGATTGTTTGTGTTTTATAAACCTGACCCGGCTTAAGTACAGTTGAAGGGAACTGCGGCTGGTTAGGCGAATCCGGAAAATGTTGCGTTTCCATTGCAAATGCAGTGCGGTAATCGTCTTTTTCGCCGTATTTCATGGTATTCTTAGCTTGCATAAAGTTTCCACTGTAAAATTGTAAACCAGGCTCTTCACTGTAAATTTCCATCACAATGCCGGTTTTGTCGCCTTTTACAATAGCTATCGGCTGTGACATATCATGTTTATTCAGCACAAAGTTATGGTCATATCCTTTGCCATTTTTCAATTGCTGGTTATCATCATTGATGCGTGCGCCAATGGCTGTTGGTTTTGTAAAATCGAATGGTGTTCCCTTTACAGGTTCAATTTTTCCTGTTGGTATCAGGGTCGAATCAACCGGGGTATAGTTATCAGCATTGATCTGCGCGATATGATTTAATATTGTGCCACTGCCTTCACCATTGAGGTTGAAATAAGTATGATTGGTAAGGTTTACAACCGTGGTTTTATCTGTTGTAGCCTCATAATCTATTTTAACACCGTTGTCATCGGTTAAGGTATAAATTACCTTGATGTGTAAATTGCCAGGAAAGCCTTCTTCCATATTCTTTGATAGATAAGTAAGCTCAAGCGTTTGATCGTTCAGTTTTTTTGCATCCCAAACGACATCCTGGTAACCTTTTTTGCCGCCATGCAGCGTGTTCGGAGCATTATTGATAGCTAAGGTGTATTGCTTGCCATCTAAAGTGAAATGCCCTTTTGCAATCCTATTCCCATAACGGCCAATAGTAGCGCCGTAATATCTTTCGGTTGATTTAATGTAATCATCAACGCTTCCTAAACCTACTGATACATCGATGATCTTGCCGGCACTATCCGGAACAAGTAAATTAACCACACGACCACCGAAGTTGGTCATGGTCATGATCATGCCATTCTTATTTTTAAGTGTATACAGGTGGGTTTGCTTACCGTCTACCGTTTTTTCAAATGCCGAATCGGCCGGAAGATGGCCATAGGTAATACTGTCTTTCATTGTGGTGTTTGTAGTTGTTTTGTTTGTTGACCGATTGCAGGAACCCAGCACAGCCAAACAAGCTGATAACAGCCCCAAAGATAAAATCCTTAATTTCATAATCCGGTTTTTATTTATTGTTTATTGTTGAGTTTTTTGATCAGTTCCACTTCCTCTTTGCTGTATGGAGTGCCATCTTTCCTGAAAATATCATGGAACCATACTTTTGGTTCTTCGCCATTTGGCATTGGTGTATCCCAGGCATAAATAGTATTGGTTTTGCCTGAAACCAGTCCCCAGTTTATGGCGCCTACGTTTTCTTTTTTGAGCATTGGCATGGTATTTTCAAATGTGCTATTGCGTAACCGCGCCATATATTCGGTACAAATAACCGGCCTGCCGCTGGCTTTCAAAATTTGTACTACACGCTCATGCTTGTCCGGCGATTCATAGTCATGATAAGTGATCACATCCGAATGCGTGAATTGAAAGGTATTCAATTTTTCCAAACTCCAGTCCCACAGGCCGGCGCTTAAAGGCTGATCAGGCCTTACATTTTGTGCCCATGCAAATATTTCAGACAATAATTTTAGCGACTTATCGCCTTTATTGCTATTGCCAGGCTCGTTGTATAGGTCCCATAAAAGGATCCTTTTGTCGTGCTTAAAGGTAGTTAACACGTCGGTCACATATTTCTGAAGTATTGTAATCTCACCGGGCTCATTGATCCTGTTACCGGGGTCTTGCAACCAGCCTGAATTGTGTATACCTGTTTTTGGAGCGGGTTGCTGCCCGGCTTTAGCTTCTGCGTTCCAGCAATCGTCAAAGAATACAAAAATGGTTTGTATGTGGTGTTTATCAGCTATGGTTAAATACTGGCTAACACGTTCTTTAAAACCTTTCGGATCTTCCTTCCATGCAATACTGTGCAGGAAAACACGCATTGCATTAAATCCAATGCTTTCTGCATAGCCCAATTCACGATCTATTGTTTTTGGATCGAAGGTATCTGCCTGCCACATCTCTAACTGGTTTACGGCTGTGCTCGGGATAAAATCGGAACCGTTTACCCATTTGTGCCTGGCATACCAAGCATTGGCTTTAGCAGCCGACCATTGTTTACTTGTTGAAGTTTGTGCTTGTAAAAGAAACGGAAAATAAATAAGCAGAAATGCAATTAATAACCAATTCTTTGTTTTCATAATAGGTGTTGGGTTAGGTAATGTTCCCAAAGTGCTAAGTTGATAAAAAATGTATGAAATACAATTATTTTTTATGATTTGATCAGAGGTTTAATCCACTCAGGTCAACCACAGCCGAATCGCAAATGTAAGTCGGCACAATACCGGTTGCAGTGATCCGCGTATCCACATCCTTTGGAAGGGTATTTCCTGATAACACGAGCACCGTATCTAATCCAAATTTATTGCCGCCCAGGATATCAGTATTCAGCGTGTCTCCAACCATTACAATATCATTTTTACTGATTTGGCGGTATTCCCGTATCAGGTCATATGCAAACATGAACATTTGCGAATCTGGTTTTCCAAAACGGATAAATTGCTTACCTACAACGCTCTCGATCATAGCCGCAATGCCACCGATAGCAATTGAAACATTGCTTGCAGTTAGGGGATAGGCCCTGTCTGTATTGGCTACAATAGCTGGAATGGTCTTTTTGCGCAGCAGGTTTACGGTTTTATTGAGATCCTCGCACCAATCAAAACCTTCATCGTCCAGGAATATCATAGCG
>JBQCEA010000554.1:0-2281 GCA_051960695.1 Mucilaginibacter sp.
TAGCCAATGCAAGGTCACTCTTTGTTACGGCTGTGGTGTTAGCGATACCTGAGCGATTTCTGATTTGGTTTAGCTCTGTAGTTGCTGTTGCAAGATTGCCCAACTGATCATTTGCCTCCGCCGCAAGCAAAATAATGTCAGCCAAACGTATTACTACGATATCGTCGGTACCAAAATCAAGATATTTGGCGCAATATGGTATAGGTTGCGTAGCGTCGGCACCCCAGGCATCTGCCGGCATAGTAAGGGGAGCTGGAGGAACCTGCCATAGAAAGGTGGTTTGGTAGCGCGGGCCGCTGTCACCCTCTGCTTTAAAGGCTTGTATTAAATCGTAAGAGCCTATATTTCGTTTTGGCCAACCATCTGAATATTGGATAAATAACCCGTTTCCCCAGTTATAGGTATTAGTACCATCAAACTCTATTTCGAAGATAGATTCTGAATTATTATTATTAGCCGCACCAAACAGATTAGCATAACTAGGCACTAAAGAATATTGACCGTTATTAATTACTTTATTGCAATAAGCCAGACAATTGGTATAATCGCCCATTTGTGCGTAAACTTTAGCTAATAATGCATCTGCCGCACCCTGAGTTGCCCTGCCTTTTTCTCCATTGGCAGGAGTTGGAAGCAAATTAGTATCAGCAAACTGCAAGTCAGTAATAATTTGGGCATACACATCCGCAACAGAAGCCCGCTTAGGCGTATAATTACCGTTATAGTTCGTTGTCAATACTAATGGTGTCGGTCCCCACTCGGTAACCAGCCAATAGTAGTTCAATGCCCGCAAAAAACGGGCCTCTGCCAATATTTGAGTTTTACGGGTAGCTGTTAAAGCAGGATCAGTAATATTGGGCACATTATCTAACACACTGTTTGCCTGTGAGATCATGGCATACAAACCCGCCCAGTCACCGGATATTTTAGTATTACCTGGTAAATAAGTGAATGTTTCCAGAGGCCATTCATTAACATTGTCGTCACCATTTACATAGCAATTATCCGACCGTCCATCGGTGTATAAGTGATTATCATACTGATAAAAACCGGGACCTTGAGTTAAGTATTGATAAGCTCCGGTTAAAGCACTTTCGGCATCCTGGGCCGTTTTATAGAAATTTTGAGTTACGAGATTAGATTTTGGCACTTTATCTATAAAACTCTTTTTACACGATGATAAACCTAATGCGACCACTGTAGCACAGGTTAAAAATATTTTTATGTTCCGCATGGCTATATCTTTATTAAAATTCAACATTTACACCAATGGTATATACTCTTGCAGCAGGATAGGTACCATCGTCCACTCCTAAGGATAATATTGTTGGAGCGCCATCACCTGCATTTACAGGTCTATTGTTGGTACCATTACCAAAACTGTTTACGTCCGGCGTATAACCTTTATATTTTGTGATCATAAACAAGTTTTGTCCCGTAACAAATACCCGCAGTCGGGCAACACCAATTTGTTTTAGCAGATCGGAGTCGAAATTGTATCCTAAAGTGGCGTTGCGTAATCGGAAGAACGAACCACTTTCAATGTAATATGATGTAGGATTTGAATTCAAAAAGTTATTTGAGTCATTAGTACCGGCTCCATTGCCTATGGCACCTGGCACACTGGTTACATCACCTGGCTTTTCCCAACGAGAGAGTACAGCAGTGGTTTCGTTAGTAGCACCATTAAGCCTGTCTGTTTCCTGACGGGTTGCGTTATATATTTTGTTACCATACACTCCATCAAATAATAAGGACAGATTAAAGGCTTTATAACGTAAGTTTTCTGCAATGCCATAAGTAAACTTAGGTAATGCACTACCCAAACTAGTTTCGTTAGCACTAAACAATTCATTACCGGTTTTTGGATCGACACCTAATGCCTTATACCCCCAAAATGTACCCAGAGAATATCCATTTTGAATTGTTTCTACATTAAATCCTGCCCCACTACCACCCAGGGATACCTGTGCTGATGGTTGAGGAGCGCTTAATCCTGTAAATACATTGCTATTGAACGACATATTGAGGTTCATATCCCAAGTCAGATCCTTTTGCCTTATAATTGACCCATCTATACTAAACTCAAAACCTTTATTAATATCGTTACCTGGTAAATTGCTGGCTATTGTTTTAGATCCCGTGGTACCCGTTAATGTTTGGGTAAATATCATGTCGGTAACCTTTTTATAATAATAGTCTGCAGAAAGCATAATCCTACTATTAAAAAATGCTGCGTCAAAACCAATGTTGGATGAGTTTGCTGATTCCCATTTCAAAT